>QIHS01000328.1 GCA_003229095.1 Woeseia sp.
GACAAACTGGAATTATTGAATCCGGAAAAACTGCTGAAGCAATTTTCTGGCGAGGCGGCACCCATGTCCAGTGCTAGTTACGAAATTCACATTGATGGCGAGAATGCAGTGTCGTGGCTGAGAGTTGTCGGAGAGCCCGTTGGCAAAGATATTTCCGTCACACTCATCGATATTACTCAGCGCAAACGTGATGAATCGAAAAATCTGGCCGACGCTTTACGCGATCCCCTGACCGGAATTCTCAATCGACGCGGTTTTGAGCAACAAGCGGTTGCAGCAATTGCCGATCATGAGCAGGGCGCTGTGTTGTTTCTCGATCTCAATCAGTTTAAATCTGTCAACGACCGCTTCGGCCACAGAGTGGGCGATGCACTGTTAAAAGCATTTGGACATCGTCTGGAGCTCTGCCTGCGACCGGAGGACATTCTGGCGCGACTTGGTGGTGACGAGTTTGCGATCGTTTTGCCGGGAGCGACTGTCGACGACGCAAAGCACGTTGCGCATCGCCTGGTCACCGCAGTCTTCGATGCCTACATAATCGAGGGGCAACAGATCGAATGTGCTGCCAGCGTTGGCATCGCCCTGATGCCGCAGCACGGGGCAGAGCTTTGGCAACTCGTTGGCGTTGCGGACGAGGCGATGTACAATTCGAAACAAATCAGCAACGAAGATGCTGCCAACGACAAAGCGGCCTATGTCGAGGCCTCGATCGCATCCTGATATTTCTGTCGTCTGGTTGGCTATAAAGGTCCTTGACAGGATAAATTACAAGCTGGAATCAATAATAACAAGGTCGACAACGGCAGGATCGACAGTATCGAAAATTACGATATCGACAAAATCGCCGTTTGCGATATCCAGCAGAAGCGGTGCAGACACCGGCGCGGTCTCACCGTTCAGCGTGACAGTCATTTCATATATGTCGGCGATTTGCCCGAAAAATCCGGTGTCGATCTGCAAAACAACGCCGCCGAATAATGGGATTGTCTCTTCAAGAATCTCTGTACCGGGTTCCAACAGGTAAATGTCCAAAGATTCGGTATTGGCCGACATGTTGGTGACTCGCACCACTGGAAAAACCGCAATGGGTCGAGCGTCATCAGCCAGCTCGCGAAACAGCAAACTGCCCGGAGCCCCGCCAAATAAGATGGTTCGCCTGACGTTTCTGGACAGGAAAAATTCT
This sequence comes from Woeseia sp., assembly GCA_003229095.1. Taxonomy (GTDB): domain Bacteria; phylum Pseudomonadota; class Gammaproteobacteria; order Steroidobacterales; family Woeseiaceae; genus SZUA-117. The sequence goes on from QIHS01000328.1 coordinate 1,184, forward strand.
GCCTCAAATATGGACACGCCGATATTGCCTACCTGGGTCAGCGTAAACGGAGTGGCAATTGACTCGATGTCGGTATAGGCCGAGAGCATGCCAAACGCGATGTTTGGAAATATGACGTTACTGAAATCGTTATTGAAATAGCCGTCAAAATTGTCTGTTCCGAATGCGCTATGCAATATACGCACGTTGGATGGCGAGTTGACGTCGAACAAGTTCGCCGAGCCGCCGCCCGCATTGATGAGGCTTACGGCAAAGTTCGCCGTAATCGATGGATCGGTATCGAATATGGCAAAGGTAATTCGTGTTCGCGCCTGCGCCAAGACCGGCCCGGATTGAAACAGCGGATTGCCTGGGTCATCGACTAACGTGATGATAATTTCAAACGAGCCTTGCTCGAATTCCCGGTACGGAAGCCGCTCTCCGTTGTTCAATGTGCCGATCCTGTCTGCAACCATTGGCACGGTGCCCATAGGCGCGTAGTACACATCTATTGCGCCCAATAGCGGGGATTGGTGTGTGAAGTCTGCTTCGAAACCTGTTTCGTCGTCGGCGAACTCGCGTATCGGTGCTTCCCAGGAAATGAAGGACGGATTGGCTACAGATCCGGTCAGGACGACGGTGTGTTGCATATCGGCAATGACGCCGACATTTAGTGTCGCGAGGCGCGTGAAATCCGTCTCACCCGGCAGCAGGTAATCAAAACTAAAGTCATATGTCAGGTCATCGTATTCGGCGAATCCACTGGCACTCTTGAAGCTGACGGAATCCAGCGAGAACTCTTCGATTAAGAAAAGAAGGTCCGGCGAGTCGACCAGTGAATTAATGCCACGAATTTCGCCCCTTCCCGTGGCTTCTTCGCGGGTCGAACTGTCGCAACCACTGACGAGCGCCAGTAAGGCGATCAGGACGCAGAGTCTTGAATTGAGACTGATTTTTTGCATCATTCGATTTGTCTTCGTTCTATTGTGATTCGTTCTACTGTAAATAACCGATGCGACGATTTCGGTTCGCACGACCTTCCGTCAAAGTGTTACCCGGCCTCCCTGAAACCATAGACCGATTTAACTTCAAGAAATTCCTCAATTCCGTGTGGCCCCCCCTCTCTGCCGTTTCCAGATTGTTTGTAGCCGCCAAACGGCGCCTGCGAATCCAGTGACGCATTATTGATATGAACCATGCCGGTGTGCAGTTTCGCCGCGACCGCGCGCGCGCGTTCGAGACTGGCAGACGAGACGTAGCCTGACAAGCCATACAGCGTGTCATTGGCAATGCGTACAGCATCGTCCTCGTCTTCGTAAGGAATGATGGTGAGAACCGGACCAAAAACCTCTTCACGGGCAATTGCCATGTCGTTGTTAACATTAGAGAAAACCGTTGGCCGGACGTAGTAGCCTTTCTCGAGCCCATCCGGACGACCGACCCCGCCGGCAACCAGTGTTGCGCCTTCGTCAATGCCCTTCTTGATCAAGTCTTGAATCTTTCCCCACTGAAGCTCGGAAACAACGGGACCGATGCGGGTGTCCTCGTCCTGCGGGTCGCCCGGGGTTGTTGAGTGAGCACGCTGCCCTGCAATCTTCGCGGCTTCAGCGAGCCGATCTTTCGGCACCAGCATACGTGTCGGTGCATTACAGGATTGCCCGGAATTGCTAAAGCAACTACCAGCGCCGCGTGCGACGGCTTTGTCAAAATCTGCATCGTCGAGAATGATGTTTGCCGACTTGCCGCCCAATTCCTGAGCGACCCGTTTGACCGTAGGTGCCGCGGTTTGCGCAACTGAAATGCCGGCGCGGGTGGATCCGGTAAACGATACCATGGCGACATCCGGGTGACCGCTCAGTGCAACGCCGACGGTTGGGCCGTCGCCGTTTACAAGATTGAACACGCCGGCCGGAACGCCTGCATCGTGCAGAATTTCGGCGAAAATGACCGCATCGAACGGGGCAATTTCACTGGGTTTAAGCACCATCGTGCATCCTGCTGCGAGTGCTGGCGCGACTTTGACCGCTATCTGGTTGATTGGCCAGTTCCAGGGCGTGATCAGGGCGCATACGCCGATGGCTTCCTTGATCAGTTGCGTCGTTCCATGCTGCTCCTCAAACTGAAAGTTTTTCAGCGCATCGATGGATGCCTGGATGTGCTCGGGACCGCTACCGGCCTGGGCGTATTTGGCGAGTTTCCACGGTGCACCCATTTCTTCCATGATGGCGGTTGCGACTTCGTCGTGTCTTTTTGCGTACTCCTCGAGAATTCGTTCGAGCAAGGCAATACGGTCCTCGCGGCTGGATGCAGCAAATTTCGGCGCAGCCCGCTTGGCAGCTGCAACGGCTTTATCGACATCGGCGGCAGAGCCAAGGCTGATATGGCCGCATACTTCCTCTGTGGCGGGATTAATCACAGGGAACGGGTTGGGTGTGGCTGGGTCGACCCATTCACCGTCGATATAAAATTGAAGCATGTCACGCATATTAGTATTCCTGCCGGGCCCCAATCGACCGCGAATCATAGCGCAATCACGCCCGGATCGCGGCAAAAAATTGACCTCCCGCCTGGCAGTTCTGAGTGGCGTCAAGGAGGTTTGACCGATAGCATAGAAGCATGCAAGGCATCCTTGAAACGATTGAACAGATTATTGGGCAGAGCAACATCCTGACAGGCGACGCCTGTGCCGCCCGTCGCAGCGACTGGGAAACTCACCAACCCTGCCATGCTCGTGCGATTATTTGCCCGACGACCACGGACCAGGTCGCTCAAATCATGCGTGCCTGCCATCAACATGGTCAAACGATTGTGCCCTATGGCGGGCTGACAAACCTGGTACGGGGGTGTGTCACTACAGAAACCAATATCGCGCTGTCATTTGAGAAAATGAATCAGATTGAGGCGGTCGATATCGTCGGCCATACGATGACGGTGCAGGCTGGCGTTACATTGCTTAATGCACAGCAGCGCGCCAGGCAGGAGGGCCTGTTTTTTCCGATGGATATCGGTGCGCGTGATAACTGCATGGTCGGCGGCAATGTGTCGACCAATGCGGGTGGCACCAAGGTGATTCGCCACGGCATGATTCGCGACTCCGTTCTCGGGCTCGAGGTGGTGCTGGCAGATGGCACGGTGATTGACTCAATGAATTATTTCCTCAAGAACAATTCCGGCTTCGATCTCAAGCAAATGTTTATTGGCTCCGAGGGCGTTCTTGGTCTGATCACGCGTATCGTTTTTCGACTGGATGTTTTGCCAAGCAGCCACAACGTCGCGTTGGTCGCCTGCAACGACTATGAACAGGTTGTGAAGGTATTAGTCAACGCAAGGCAACGCCTGGGAAATGGTTTGTGCGGTTTTGAAGTCATGTGGGATAATTTTTTTCACGAGGTCGTTAAACCGCTCGGCAAACTTTCCTCTCCCATTGCACCCGAGTATCCGTTTTATGTGATCATCGAAACAATGGGTACGCAGCCCGTGGCCGACAATGAGGCTTTCGAGTCCACTCTGATTGAAATGATGGAGTCGCAAATCGTCGCTGATGGTGTCGTTGCCAAATCTGACAGCGAGCGTGATGCAATCTGGGCAATTCGGCATGAGGTCGAATGGGTCGTTCGCGATGCGTTCGTATTTGACGTGAGTTTGCCCATTGCGTCAGCAAACGAATACGTTCAGGCAATAACAACCCGAATCGCAGCTGACATTGCCGATGCCCGGGTCGCCGCATTCGGGCATCTCGGTGACAACAATATCCATGTTTCCGTTCTCACCGAAGACCGCAGCGAAGCGCGCAGGGAATTGATTGAACGACATATCTACGAGGCGCTGCGCCCTTATCGTGGCGCGATATCTGCGGAGCACGGCATTGGTCTCGAAAAGAGAGACTGGTTGCAGGTCAGTCGTACGGACGCTGAAATCGAGTAAGGACACTTGATCCCGGCAATATTCTGAATCCCGGCAAAGTGGTGTCAATTGCCTGAATCGCAGGCATACGGAGGATCCAGTCGACAATGTGGCCAACTCGGCGTAATGCGGTACAGTTGACCTTGCACGGCCAACACAACATCAAGCAAAAAAGAACTTGCCGGGGGGTACATGTTACCGATTGAAGACGTCATTCGGCTGGGATTCATCGGCATTTCCCAGGGTTCTGCATATGCGCTGATCGCGCTGGGCTTCGTACTGATCTACAAAGCAACGGAAGTTGTCAATTTCGCACACGGCGATTTTATGATGTTTGGCGGCTTTGTCGTGCTCACATTTTCTGAAGGCTTTGGTCTCGGATTCTGGCCCGGCCTCGTTGTTGCCTGCCTCGCCATGGGGCTCGCTGGTTTCCTGGTGGATTCGCTTATCATGCGGCGAATTATTGGCCAGTCGCAGGCCAGTATTTTTATCCTGACAGTCGCATTCGGATTCATTCTGCGTTCTGCGGCCGGCATGATCTGGGGTTGGAGTCCGCAGTCGCTCGATACGCCTTTCGATGGTGAGACGATGGTTGCCGGCATTACGCTTGGCAATGAGCGTATCGCGATCGTTGGCATTACGATTGTTCTGTGTATTGCCCTGTACAGCTTTTTCGCGCGCACTCGCATGGGTGTCGCAATGCAGGCCTCGTCGCAGAATCAACTGGCAGCCTACTACATGGGAATTCCGGTCAGGCGGCTGATATCGCTGGTCTGGGCCATCGCTGCGATTCTCGCGACGATTGCCGGCGCCATGATGGCGCCGGTAACCCAGCTCGATACCAGCATTGGATTCATCGGCATTAAAGCACTCGCGGGAGCAATCGTCGGCGGATTCGGATCCATTCCGGGCACCATCCTGGGTTGTCTTCTCATCGGCATCATTGAGCCGTTCTCGGATTACTTTTTTCCGGCGATCAAGGGCGTGTCTGCCTACATCGTGCTGTTGGTCGTCCTGTTTGTTCGGCCCGACGGGCTGATCGTGCAAACCTACCAAAAGAAAGCCTGATGCAGATCATTTTCAAGACAAGCTACGATCAGGACATCAACATTTTGTCCAAACGCGGCGAATATATAAGAGTGACGCTGCTCATAGTGTCGATGCTTGCTGCACCGCTTTTTCTCGACGTCTATTACTTGTCTGAACTCGGGCTCCTGCTGGTTTATGCGATTGCAGGCATCGGCCTGATGATATCGACCGGTTTTACCGGACAGGTCTCTTTCGGACATGCTGCATTTCTTGGCATTGGCGCTTACTGCCATTCGATATTGATGACGACGGGTGTACCTTTTAGTGTGTCTGTTGTGCTCACGACGTTATTTTGCGGTTTCATCGGTATGCTGCTTGGCCGCTCGGCTTCCAGGATGCACGGCTTCTACCTCGCTGTCGCGACGCTTGCATTCTTGATTATCGTAGAGACCGTGATTGGCGAGTGGACCAGCCTTACAGGAGGATATGCGGGCTTTCTGGTTCCTGAGTTGCAGATTTTCGGCGTCTATCTGCCAGAGATATGGCAACAATACTACGTCGATCTCGGCCTGACATTATTCGTTGTCTGGGGGACAGCCAATCTATTGCGCAGTCCAACGGGGAGGGCATTCCTGGCTGTCCGTGATTCTGAATTGTCGGCAAGAAGTCTCGGCATCAACGTCGAGTGGGTCAAAATACAATCCTTTGGTATCAGTGCAGCGATCACCGGAATTGCAGGTATCTTGCTCGCGCACCACCTCGCATACCTGTCGCCAGAGACTTTTGGCGTGCTCGAATCACTGAAGTTACTACTGATGATCGTGGTGGGCGGTCTGGGCAGCATTACCGGCGCGATTTTCGGCGCGATATTTGTGTCTCTGCTACCCGTACTTTTGAGCCTGTTGCGAGATGTTCTGCCTGGCGCCATCAGCCAGCAAGCTGGCCTGGAGCCAATGTTGTTTGGTGTGATTATCGTGTTGTTCGTGGTCTTTGAGCCGGATGGCATTAACGGACGCTGGAAAAAGCTGCTGCACTTTTTCGAGACGTTTCCCTATTATCGCAAAGCATCATTCGTGCGCCAGAAGCGCTATCTCAAAACCGAGCGGATGCGATGAGTTCGCTGGTGGTCGAAAACCTGTCGATTGAATTTGGCGGTGTTCGTGCAGTTGACGGTGTTTCGTTTGCAGTCGAGCCGGGTGAGACTTTCGCGATCATTGGCCCAAACGGCGCCGGCAAGAGCACGATTTTCAATCTAATCAGCCGCATCTACGAACCCAGCAATGGCAGCATACATTACGGTGAGCGAAACCTGCTGGACGTCCCGCCGCACCGCGTAGTCAACTTGGGGATTGCAAGAACATTTCAAAACATTGACCTCTTTGAGCAAGCGACCGTATTGCAAAACCTGTTGGTCGGCAGGCACAGCAGAATGTCCAGGAATCTGCTACGCGATTTTCTGTTTATCGCCGGCGCGCGAGCTCGTGAACGCGAACACAGGCGAAAGGTCGAGGACATTATCGATTTGCTGCAGATTGCCCACTATCGTGACCAAAAAATTTCAGATTTATCTTACGGCGCGAGAAAAAACGTAGAACTGGCTCGGGCGCTTTGTGCGGAACCGACGCTTTTGCTGCTGGACGAACCCGCATCGGGACTCAATCAGGAAGAGACAGACGACGTCTCTTTTTGGCTGGATGATGTCAAGCATGACCTTGGCGTCACCATTGTCATGGTCGAACACGATATGGGGCTTGTCGGGCGTGTTGCTGATCGGGTCATGGCGATTAACGATGGCAAACTACTGGCAATAGGTACACCGGACGAAGTGCGTAATAACCCGGACGTGCAGCAAGCATACCTGGGGATACCGGCATGACATCGCCATTGCTGGAGCTGCGCAACGTCGAAACCTACTACGGTCCGATCATGGCTATTCGTGGCGTCAGCCTGACCGTTAACGAAGGCGAAATTGTTGCGGTGCTGGGTGCTAATGGCGCCGGCAAAACAACCTTGCTGAAAACAGCCTGCGGCGCGCTGGATTGTCGAAAAGGCCAGGTGATTTTCGCTGGCAAGGAAATTCAGTGTCGCGATCCGGACTGGGTCGCACGGCAAGGTATTTCACACGTCCCTGAGGGACGCGAAGTTTTTCCTTTCCTGAGCGTCTCCGAGAACCTGATGATGGGTGCGTATACGCGGAACGACCACGAGCAGATTTCTGCGGACCTGGAAACAGTGTTCGAGTATTTTCCGATCCTGAAGAACATTCGCGGCAGGATGGCCGCCTATTTGTCTGGTGGACAGCAGCAAATGCTTGCGATCGGCCGAGGCTTTATGGCACGACCGAAATTGCTGCTACTTGACGAACCTTCGCTGGGTTTGTCACCGACGCTGGTCAGCGAAATTTTCGAGATTGTGATTCGCCTGAATCGGGAACAGAATATTTCGATCTTGCTGGTCGAGCAAAATGCGAACGTCGCGCTGCAGGTTTCGGCACGCGGTTACGTTATGGAAGTGGGTGGCATGGTGATGGACGATGACAGTGCGACTCTGCTTGAGAGCGACGATATCAAGGAGTTCTATCTTGGCAAGAAAGACGAAGGTGCACGTGGTCTGCGGCGCTGGAAAAAGAAGAAGACCTGGCGCTAGCCGGGCATGCCATGACAGAAAATTCGCAAGCTGTAAACGATGAACCGGAACGCATGGACCGCGCCTGGATAGTTGATGGTTGCGATACTCTGCCGAAGCTGTTTCTCAGGAAATCGATTGAGCGTGGCGATCAGATTGCGATGCGCGAGAAAGACTTTGGAATTTGGCAGGCCTACAGCTGGAATGACTATCGGACCCGCGCATTCGAAATTGCGCACGGCTTGCTGGCGTTGGGGCTGCAAAAAAGTGATGTGGTGTCAATTCAAAGCGAAGACTGCAAGGAATGGGTATTCGCCGATATCGGCATCATGTTGGCAGGCGGCGTTGTAAACGGCGTATATCCCACCTATCGTGCAAACCAGGTGTCCTACACGCTCAACGACTCCAGGTGCCGCTTCCTTTTTGTCGAAGATGAAGAGCAACTCGACAAGTACCTGGATGTCGAATCGGAACTACCGAACATAGACAAGGTCATCGTTTTTGACTGGAAAGGTTTGCGGGGTCTCAAACACGAAAAAGTCATTCCGATAGAGCGCCTGTATACCCTTGGACAGGAATACGGTCGCGATAAAGATGGCCTGATCGAGAGTATTGTTGACCGGGGCAGGGCGGGCGACCTGGCTCTGCTGATCTACACCTCGGGCACGACCGGTAAACCCAAAGGCTCTATGATTCCGCATCGTTTTCTGATGTTCCAGTCAACGATTGCGGTCGACTTCGAGCAGACCTCGTCCGACGAAATACTGACTTACTTGCCGCTGTGCCATGTTGCGGAGAGAATTTTTTCGATCTGCCTGCCGATCACTTATGGCGGCATCATCAATTTCGCGGAAAGTCCCGAAACCGTCGCACGCGACTTTCAGGAATTATCGCCGACATTTGTTTTCGCCGTGCCCAGAGTCTGGGAGAAATTTTACTCTCGTGTGTCCACGGCAATGTCAGAGGCAACCTGGGTTGGCAAGAAAATCTACAAGCTTGGGCTAAAAATTTCTGCGCGACGTGCCAACAAGCTGATCGCTGGAGTGCAACCCGGTTTCTTCGATGTGCTGCTTTTCAAATGTGCCAACGCATTGGTATTCAAAAACATCAAACAACTCCTTGGGCTGGACAGGGCGCGCATGCTTTTTACCGGCGCGGCACCCATTTCCCGATCGTTGCTGAAGTGGTACCTGACGATGGGTTTGCAGATTACCGAGGCGTACGGCCAGACAGAGACCGGCATCGTTACAATGACCCGGCAGAAACCGTTGCGACAGGGAACCATAGGCGAGCCAATTCCCAACGTCGATGTCAAGCTGAGCGATGAAGGCGAAATTCTGATACGGCACGATTATATTTTCGATGGCTACCTTAATCAGCCGGAAAAAACACGCGAAACCATTGTTAATGGCTGGGTACACACAGGCGACGTCGGTGAAATTGATGAGAACGGTCAATATAAAATTACTGATCGCTTGAAGGACATTATCATTACCGCCGGCGGCAAGAACGTTACGCCATCGCTTTTTGAGAACGAATTCAAGTTTTCGCCCTACGTGTCAGATGCGATTGTCATCGGAGACAAGCGTAAGTACCTGACTTGCCTCGTGATGATTGACAAGGACAACGTTGAGCACTTTGCTCAGATGCATTCGATTCCGTTCACCGACTATCGATCGCTTTGTTCGCGACCGGAAATCGTCGAGTTAATCGAGTCCGAGTTGAAAACGGTCAATGCGCAATTTTCCCCGGTCGAGCAGGTCAAAAAAGTCCGGCTCATTGATGTTTTGTTAACACCGGAAGATGAGGAGCTGACGCCGACGATGATTGAAGAAATGTACGGCAGGTAGTGAGGATGGCTTACGACATGGCAAAGCGAACTTTTGTTGCGATTTTTCTGGTATTCATTGCCGGCGCCTCGTTTGCGGCGCCACAAGGCGTAACCGACGATTCCATAAAGGTTGGGCAGATTTCGGATCTGTCCGGTGCGGCGGCAGTGTGGGGAGTTGCCTCCACCAACGGCACGCGCATGCGTTTCGATGAAGAAAATGCGCGCGGCGGGATACATGGCAGGCAGATCAGGCTGATTGTTGAAGATGGTCAGTACCTGGTGCCATTGGCAGTCAAGGCAGCCAACAAACTTCTCAACAGGGATAAAGTGTTTGTCATGCTCGGTAATATCGGCACACCGATCAACAATGCAGTGCTGCCCAGGCAGCTTCGCATGGGTGTTGCGAATCTGTTTCCGGTCACGGCTGCGGTGTCGATGTACGAACCGCTGCACCCAATGAAGTTTTCCTATTTTGTCAGCTACCGTGACCAGGTTCGCGGCGCCGTCGCTTACATGACCCGCAAGACCGGCGCAAAGAAAGTCTGCATGCAAACCCAGGCGACCGACTATGGGCATGAAGCTGAAATCGGCTATGAAGCCAGTGTCGCGGAACTGGGGCTCGAGTCGGTTTATCTTGGCAGGCACAAGGTCACCGAGACCGATTTCGTCGCCACCGTAACGCGCATGAAGAATTCAGGGTGCGAGGTACTCTTTATCGGCACGATTATTATCGACACGATTCAGCTCTATACCGCTGTTCGGAAAGCGGGCTGGGATGTGCCGATTGTCGGCAACATGGTGGTCATGCACCCATTGATCGCTGAGGCGGCCGATGGCGGCATGGAAGGTTTGTATTCCGCCGGTCCGGTGGTAATGGCAGATCTTGAAGGGGATTCGATTGAGGCCAAATGGAGACGGGACTGGTTTCAGCAATACCGCGACCAGTTTGGAGACGAGCCCAGCGTCCAGGCACAATTGGGCTACGTTACCGCGGACCTGATGATCCGGGCGATGCAGGGGGCTGGCCGCGATCTCACCACTGACAAGATGATTGCTGAGCTGGAAAAGATCAGCGATTACCAGGATCCGTTCGGCGGTCCGACATTGTCACTGGGCCCGGAAAAACACCAGGCCGCCGACTTTTTGTTTCTGTCGCGGATTATTGATGGCGAATGGACTGTGCTTGACAGAGATTTGTCGTTCTAGCTTGGACTGGCAAAATCGGTTTGCGGGTAAGCCCCAGGGCAAAACGCGTATTGCGGTATCTGTTGGAAACGCTCGTGATTGGCGCCGTCATATTTGCGGTTT
>QIHS01000440.1 GCA_003229095.1 Woeseia sp.
CCAGGTATTTAAGGATGCCGCCTTGTAAGTGATAAACATCGCGGAAACCCAGTTCCAGCATCAACGCCGTCGCCTTTTCACAGCGAATGCCACCGGTGCAGAACATGGCCAGTCGCTTGTTCTTGTCCGTATCTGACAGTTTTTCTGCGAACGGCGGAAATTCACGAAAGTTTTGCGTACCTGGGTCAACGGCGTTTCGGAAAGTGCCAACTTCAAATTCATAGTCGTTGCGTGTATCAATGACCAGTGTGTCCGGATCGGAAATCAATGCATTCCATTCATCGACGCCGACATGTTTTCCTGCCCGTTTGTCTGGCCGGATATCCGGCCTGCCCAGCGTGACAATTTCTTTTCTTGTTTTTACACGCATGCGCCGGAACGGGGCATCATCAACGTCGCTCCAGCGGATTGCTCGAGTGACAGGAATTGCGCCAGCCAGTCGAGCACCGATTGCACTGCAGCAGTCGGGCCGGCCAACGTGCCATTAACGCCCTCAGGTGCAACGAGTACGGTTCCCAGCAACGCCGCCTTGTCGCACAGGACCTGTAACCGACGTTTGAGTTTCTCAGGATCTTCAATGTCGGTAAATCTGTAAAACGACGCGACCCTCACAATCGATCGAACCCCGGACCGGAAAACGTCAGTGACAATATGCTGTGGCGAATTTCTTCACCCAGAACCAGGCGCGCATCTTCGCCGATACGCTCAATGCCCTCGCCGAATTCAAGAAAACCGGCTTCGTTGCGGCGCACTGCGTCGTTCTCACGCAAGGTACGTATGAAGTCCTGGAATAGCGCTTTGTCGAAGAAATCCGGTGAATGCAAACCGTAGATCATGGCAAGCCGTTGTGCACTTTTCTGGCACAAGCCTTCAAGCTTGGCGCGAGACAGAGCACCGGACCCATTGCTGAGGAGCAACGCGATAACCAGGTAAAATCGTTGCAGCATCGGCACCATCGACTGCCCGAGCATCATCAGCTGAAAGGCCGGCGCGGATCCCGATGGCGGTCTTACGAGCTCGTCTCCATCGCGGGTCAGAATATCCTCGTCAATCAGCGCCTCAATGGCTGTAGCCGTAACATCGTCAATGTCTGCAAACTCCCACTGCAGTCGCAATTCCTTTTTCATAAACGGGTAAATCATTCGTATCAGGCGTTGCAATTCACTGTGAGCAAGACGCCGACCCTGGATGAAACAGCAAGCGATCGATGCCGGTATTGCGAAAAGGTGCTGAACGTTATTACGAAAATAGGTCATTAACACGGCTTCGCGCTCTGCCATGCTGACCACATCACCCAGTGGGTGCGGCGTGCGGCTGATGACATTGAGCTTTTGGCCATGATCGATAATCTCGTCCGGCGTCCATGTCGGTACGGTCACCCGCTCGGAATACTTGAAGCGCGTCAGAAGTCGAACGCTAAGTGCCAGCTGCGCCCGGAGTTCAAGCTCTCCCATGGCCTGCTTGGGCGTCGATAGCAGCGCATAGGCGAGCAGACTGATTGGCGTGACTGCAGCCGTCGCATTGATGCCCGTCATAATCGAGCTGCCAAGCTGATCGATAACGTCGCTGACCCATACCGGCTTTTCCTCGCTTTCGTCGCCGGCATCCCGCCAGTCTGGTTTACGCGAATCCAGTAAGGCGTCCAAGCGAATGGGCTCGCCTATGTTGACGTAAACCTTGCCGAAATATTCACGCAATGACTTTATTGACCGAATGAGCCCGAACAGCGATTCTTTTTGTTTGCCGGCACCACCCATCTCAGAGATGAACGAATTGCCCTCAATCAACTTTTCATAGCCAAAATAAACAGGGATAAACACAACCGGCACACACGGATTTCGAATGTATGAATTGACTGTCATCGCGATCATGCCCGCCTTTGGCGCGAGCAGGCGGCCGGTTCGGCTGCGACCGCCCTCCACGAAGTATTCTATCGCGTGGCCCCGCGCGAGAATTTGCCCAAGGTACGCGTTGAAAACTGCCGCATAAAGTCGATTGCCCTTGAAGCTGCGGCGCAGGTAAAACGCGCCAACGCGGCGCAATATTCCGCCGACAAACGGAATGTTTAAATTGATACCCGCCGCGACGTGCGGCAAGCTCAGGCCCTGGTGATAGACGATGTAACTCAACAACAAATAGTCGAAATGACTACGGTGGCAGGGCACGTAGACGATTTCGTTGTTTTTGGCTTCCTCGTGAATGGTTTCAATGTGCTGCACTTCAAGGCCGCCGTAAATGCGGTTCCAGACCCAGCCCAGAAATCGTTCGACAACGCGCACCGTCGGGTAAGAAATATGCGCCGCAATCTCACGCGCATAGTTGCGCGCTTTCTGCGTCGCGCGCTCCAGCTTGACCCGATCATCGCCTGCTTCGGCATCGATGGCGCCTCGTACCGTCGGGTCGTTCAACACATCATTGAGCAATGTACGCCGATGCGACAAGTCCGGACCAACGGTAGCGGTGCGGCGTTGTCTGAAGTGCACACGAAGTATCCGCGAGACCTTGCGAAAAGAAACTTCGGCCTCATGGCCATTCTGCACAATCGAACTCAGAAGCAAGGGGTTGCTAAAACGCAATAGCGTATTGCGACCCTGAAAAACGGTTGCGAAGAATTTTCTGGTACGACCGGCAACGTCCCAGTGCTCGGAAAACAGCAACGTCAGCCAGGAATGTTCTTTCTTCGGTGCACGACCCCAGTAGATTCCGACTGGAATCAACAACAGTTCTTTGCCACCTGCCGCAATGCTGGCATCGATTAATCTTTTCAGGCGCCTCGACCCTTCCGCATGTCGGCGGCGAAAAATAAAACCTCGCATCCGTTTCAAAACGACGATTCGTCGGTTTTCCTGGATGCCGCAAAAATCGATTGCATCAGTGGGTAATGGAAGCTTGTGTTTACGACACAGCCGGGCCAGTGCCAGCGTATCTGCGAGGCCGCCTGTTTCGAGTACGTAGCACACTGGCGCGTCGTTGCTCGCCAGCATTGTGGCCGGCTCATCGGGTTGCACCGCCGGACGGGCCCAGATGCTGAAAACCTTGCCAGCAAACCAGTACCAGGGGCGAAAAAGAAACTGCGTCACTTTCATCGGATGCCAATATTACCCGGAAACACTGCGGTGCAAACCATTGATTTTCTTGTTTTCCCGGCTTTTGCTGTCGACAGAATGAAGCGATCCAATCGGACTCGCTGATTCGTCAATCAGGGCTCCTTTGCGGTTTTCTCTGCTTCCTCAAGTGCCTTGTCGATTGCCTCTTTTTGTTCCTGAAGCTTGAGCTCGACTTCTTTTGCTCTGTCCAATGCCTGGTTGTAGTCGTCAGCAATCTCTTTGCCGATGGTCTCGGCGCGTTCTTCGAGCTCTTCTGGCTCGTCGGAACTGCAGGCGAAAACCAACATCGACAGGATGACTGCGAGTAATATTTTCATTTCGGGATTCCTTTTAGTGTTCGGCTTGTTCGCTAATAAACCGGGCCAGGTGAACGACTATCTCGTTAATGTTGCCGGTAAGTCGATGATCGCCATCAACGATGATCAGTGTCGCTGCGCATGCCCTGGCAAAACGAATGCTGTTTTCGACCGGGACAATATCATCGTGCCAGCCGTGCACGATGCAGATTGGAATTCCCGGCGCCCCTGGCGTCAGTTCTTCGTAGCCCGCCATGTAGTAGGCTGGCGCCAGGACAAACAGTCCGGTGGCGTTCGTTTTCGTCGCGGCTGCGGTGGCAACGTGCCCGCCCATGCTTGAGCCGACAAGCACAAGTGGTGCGGGAATGTCCACACAGAAATTAATCAACTTCTGTACTCGCTCGGTCGGATCGGCAATTCCCTGATAGTCGACGCTGTCCGCCGCGCAGCCAAGTTCGCGCGCAGCGGCTGCCATTGCCTTGATTTTACTTCCCCATGGTCCACTTTCCTGACCATGCGAAAATATGACCGTTGGCTGCGTCATATCATGATGCCTTCGCCGCCGTGACAGAGATCTTCAATCTTGCGTGCCAGTAACCAGTCACGATCTTGTCCCCAGAATACCTGGTCTCCAATCTTCAGAACCGGCACACCCCACTGGCCCGCCTCAGTCAATATCTCCCGGTTCGCTGCTGCGAAGGCGCGCCACTTTTCGTCTCGCATTGCCTTTTCCAGGTCGGGCCAAAAAAGGCCCGCACGCTCCGCGACAACTTGCATGCCCTCATCGGTTGCAACGTCAACTGCATTCGAAAAAATCGCCCTGCCGGCTTCGGTGAGAAAATCGCGTTCGCGGCCTTCTTGCATGGCGTAGTACAAAGCGGCAATACAGCGTTCCGCGCCCGGACCGACGGGATCCGCAATTTTTCCAAACGGTATGCCATGTCGTTGCGCTTCTCTGTTGGCATCCTTGACGATGTACACAAGCTTTTGTCGAGGAACGTTCAACCCGCGCATCACCATGGGCAACACAGGCCTGACCAATAGTTTCAATCCGAAAGCGTCAGCAATTGCGAAAGCGTTTTTGAGGACGAGGTATGAATAAGGGCTGCGGAAAGAGTGAAACAGTTCGAGCGGTGGCAGGGATTCTGCCGATGCAGGAATCGTCGCGGGCAGATTCAGTTGCATTGCCTGCTGTATCGAAGCGATCTCGGGCACGGGTTCATCAAAACGATTTAAACCCTGGTGGTCGAACTGCTCAACGAGGTAGTGCAGTCGATCGACGCCCCAATACCATTCGCCCATATAATTCATGGTGGCGCAGTTATAGTGGCCAAGTTTCCGCAGCAGCAATTGGTTCTTGCCAACCAGGACGTTGGTTTCAGCGGTCTCACTGTAGGTGCGCCCCATGATTCGTGTTACCGCCTCTGAATCGCCCCGCCAGTAAGCCGTCAACACCGAGATGAAGGTTTGGCCGAAATCTTCTTCCTCGTGCTCACCAACCAGAAACTCAAGTAAGGGCCGACGGAATTCAACTGCCGGTGCATCGCCTTTATCCAGGAAGGGCACGCCGAATTCCCGGGCAAGCAGCGCGCAGTCTTCGATTGAATATTCAGCGAGCAGCGCAGGCTCCGGTGCGTACTCTCCACGCAGTGCCTGGCACAAGTAGAATCGAAACTGCACATTTTGATAACGCTGCATTACGTGCACAAGATAGTGCCCGAGTAAATAGGAATAGGGATCGTCGAGCTGCAGAAATACAGAAACAACCCGCCTCCTGAATGTCAGCCGGCGGAACAATTCGAAAAGAGAGCGCTTTACGTTTATGCAACGCTCATTGAGGAGATAGCTCAGGTATAGAGAGCGCAATTTACGTTTCATTCAATCCTCGTCCCAGGCTGCACTGGGTTTCCAGAGAAACTCATCCAGGTCCGGTTGCCAGCGATACTTTTTCATGTCGATTCGACCGTTCAGAATCGCAACATCTTCCTTCGCCAATCGTTTGCTTTGCAGGTTGAATGCATCGCTGCCCGCTTTGAATGCAATTTTTCCCGACGCCTGGATCACACGATGCCAGGGCACGCTATGCCCTGATGGCAGGTGGCGGAGCGCATAGCCAACCTGTCGCGCCCCGCGCGGGATGCCGGCAATGTCCGCAATCTGGCCGTAGCTTGCCACCGAGCCCTCCGGGATATCACAGATCGCAGCCCTGATGCGCTCGTTCCTCTTCTCGGTACTGACTTTCATCAAGCCCAAATGATACCGAAATACGATATAAAAATCAGTTAGATAGAGCCTTCACCCCAAATTCTCAAATTCAGGACATCCATAGTTCTCGATTTCAGCGAATTCAGGACATCCATCAAACTGAAAATCCATTTCTGGTTGAAAATGGCAGAAATAGAATCATGCAAATAGTGGATGTCCCTATTCAACGAATAATGGATGTCCTTATTTGGGGCGATGGATATTTGGGGCGATGGAAAAAGCAGCTATTGGTGCTTTGATTGGCGGGCTAATAGGCCTTTTCAGTTTTTTGTCTGCCCGACGCGAGAAAAAGGACCAGGGAGCCTCTGATTAACTCTGGGTGAGAGCCGCGAAGATGAACTGTGAACCGTTCAACGCATTCCCAATCGAGCCTGAATTTCCTTTTTAGCGTCTCGCAGCACCGTGTCACGATCAAGGCTGTCCAGAATCTCGTTCACAACCCCCGCCATCGCCCCACGATTTTCCTTTCGACAGGTATTTCGCGGCAATTTGTCCGACGACATAGGTGCTGTAGTAAGCGATTGCGCCCTGTGCACCGGCAGTCACGATGGTTGACAGACCGACCGTGCCAACCTTGAGTGCACTTGAAACAAGATGCAGTGCCCAGACGGTTCCCATCAGAGCAGCCGCTTCGGCAGCAATGACGCTTACTAATGAGCCTGCTTCCCGCCGGCTGAGTGGCAAATCGTAGACCTTCGACAAATGTACAACCATTCCCACATCAATGAACGCGGCCGCGAACAGATCAGCCACTGGAACCGGATTGAACGCAACGGCGATGCCTTTGGCAACACAATAAGTGCGCACCAGTTTGTCGCCAATTTCACGACGCGCGTTGAGCATTCGAATGCCAACCTGATCGCTGAGGTCTGCGGCAAACAGGCTCGCATTCAGTGCAGCAAGTGTCTTTCCTTCAGTCTCGAATATGTCCCAGAGGCGTGCACGCAGGTGATCTACGTCGATGGCGCGGTCCCGGGATGTCGTTGTCTCGACGCCGTCATTGTCGATCTCTATAACAGCTTGTGGACGAGGCTCTGCGGCAACCGCGAGAATATCGGCAGCTTGCACCAGCCCCTTCGTCTTGCTTCGAATCGCAACCAGCAGGTCTTCGAGCTCGTGTGTTGTGTAAAGATCCGATTTATTCAGCGCAACGACAACGGGCCTGCCTTGCTCAAGCATCATTTGCAGCGAATGTAATTCACTGTCAGTAATATCGCCATCAAGCACGAAGATTACGAGGTCGGATCGATGCGCGACCTCCCTGGCCATTTCTTCGCGGTCTTCGCCTCCCGCCTCATCCAGGCCAGGTGTATCAATCAGGAATACGCCGGCCGCTTCAACCTCAGACCATTCCTGCATCGAAGTATTTTTCGTTTCGCCATGTAACGGACTGACGGCAAATTTCGACTCGCCTATTAATGCATTTAACAGCGATGACTTGCCGGTGCTAACGCGCCCGAAAACCGCAATGTGCAAGTGCCCATGCTGCAGCTTGTCGAGCATCGCCTGGACCGCATCATAATCGTGTGACAAAGACTCCCGGATTCCCGCGGGCAGACGGACGTCTTCGATGAGCTCTCTCAGGCTCTCGCGCGCGATATCCAGATGGGTGGAGCCACCATCCGCCGCCTCATCACTCGCTGGTTTTTTCCTGATCCAGGGCCAGCTTGGCCACCTGTCGAACACCCGCTTCAATATGCTCACTGATTCCGTCCTCAAATTCCTTAGCGGCTGTTCCCGGATTAAGTTCGCCGTGTTTCGTTAGTGTCATTACGAGACTGCGGCCCAGTGCATCGAAAATGAGTCCATAGGCTACCGCATGCACCAGTCCCCCGGCGACTGTTCCTGCACCCGGAAAGGCTTTCAGCGCATTGCCAGCCACCGCAAGACCCAGCGGTAACGCCTTGCCCGCCCTGCTTTGGCTCAAAGAAAGGAATTCTTCTATATCCAGATCACGCGGCACCGCGCCGAACAAACGGCACAGCTCGCGAGTCATTGTCGTGCCGATGTAACCCTGGACCAGGATGTCCGTACCCGGACTCACAGCAGCCAATGCACCAACGACAGCCTTTCGTGTCGAATTGCGAATAATCTGTTGCGCACGTTGCGTTCGATATTCACCTTCTGCCTGAGCGAGCTTGTCGGCCGCAAGGTGGAAGACTGCTCTGTCGCGCTTGATGTCGAGAGATTCGGCTTCTCGTTCAAGCAATCGATTGATTGCGACGACCAACACGCCAATATCCGCAGGCCGCTGGCTGCGAATCGAAGCTTCGCCGCCGTCCGCCCTTTTCTCAATGATGTCTACTTCGCCACCAGCACTCACCGCAACCACCTGGTCACGTGCGGACTCGCCGCCAAGATTATCGAGGTGATCCAGCAATCGCTCCAGCAAGATCGCTTGTTCTTCGCGGTTGTAGCGATCCGACTTGTTCATTACCAGAATCAGCGGCTTGCCAAGCGCGAGCAACCAGGTTACCGCCCGGCTTTCGTTGCGGGTCAGATCGCCGTCGCAAACCAATAGCACAAGCTGCGCGCGCTGCGCCTCTCGCAACGCCATCTCATCTAGGTCGCCGTCAAGACCGCCAGTGCCAGGAACGTCTGTTAAAAGAATTTCTGCGCCGTTCTCGTTTCGCCAACGATAGTGGCGAATATCGACTGTCGATCCGCCGACCGGGTTGATCGCCAGGTCCGCAGAGGGGATCAAAGCCTTGATTAATGAGCTTTTTCCGGTGCTGATCTCGCCAAAAAAACACAGGTGAACAGAACCTGATTCCTGCCGAGATGCCAGTTCCTGCAACTCAGCCTGCGCGTCGCTGATGTCAACGCCTGATTTTTCGGCCGCCAGCAATCTGGATTCGATGTCAGATCTTCGCAATGGTCGTGCTACTTCGTCATTCGCCGTTGTTTTCCGCTTGACGGCCAGACGAAAGATCAGCCAGATCGCGGCCAATACCAATGCGATCATCACGGAGACATAGCCGTAAAGCAGAATCCGTGGCCCCTGAACGAGACGATCCCAGACGTTCAATGCGGATTCGGTGACGAACAGCATCACAGCAATTGCGACAACAACAACGAGCGTAACGAAAAGCCCGATTGACAGCCTCAGGAAGCGATCCAGTTTCATGCCGGCTATATTACGTGCAACAACGCCCTAAATCGAAAAACGACGACTACCGGGTCAGGACGGAGA
>QIHS01000057.1 GCA_003229095.1 Woeseia sp.
CGCGTGCCTATCGATTTTGCTGCAACAAGAGGAGCGATTCGGCAGACTCGGGAAAATCTCGCACTAGCTGATTCCTGTAGTCGCTCGCGGCACGGTCATCACCCGATTGTGTTTCGACCTGGATCGCCAGGTAGAGAACACCTGCCGTGGCTTCATGCGCCCCCAGGTATCGTTGCAAGAACGCCCTTGATGCCAGGTTGTTATCGGTTCGATGTTTCAGTGCGGCCATCTGAATGAGTGCCTCACCGTGTGTTGGCCTAACCTCAAGCGCCCGACGAAAGTACTCTTCGGCCAGCTCCAGATCCGGTTTTTTCGCCACGCAAACACCTGCGTTGGTCATCATGACGTATGGATCGTCGTTCTCCCGAATGCCAATGGCCCGGTCGAATTGTTTTTCGCCCGCATCGTACTGGCCCCGTTGGCAGAGATAAATTGCATAGGCATTGCGTACGTCGAAGTTGTTTGGTGCCAGCCGAATGGCTTTGTCGAAGGCATCGACAGCCAGCCGGCTGTTTATCCAGTTGTGCCAGTGTCAGCGCCAGCAATGACCAGGTGTCAGCACTGCGATCATCGAATGTAAGTGCCCGCTCGAGTCGATCCCGTGCCAGGTCAAAATTGCCGTTGCGATAGTATTGCGCGCCGAGCATGAAATTTTGATCCCCTGCATCATCGGCTGGCTCGGTATTACGCGTAGCCGTCTGGTTGGAAACACATCCTGCTAAAACGACAATTGCCAGCACGGCCAAGGTCGCTCTTGTTTGACGATCATTCGCTCTTTGCATCACTGTCGCACCACCTTTGTGCCTTTTTCGCTCAAACGGACTCGTACCCTGTCCCGTACTTTACCAGCCAGTTGACCACAGGCTGCATCGATATCCTCACCCCGCGTTCTGCGCGTGGTCGTCACCAGTCCCCGCTGCCGCAGCTGATCCTGAAATTGCCGGATGGTCGAGGCCTTCGATCGCTCAAAACTGTTGCCAGCAAAGGGATTGAAGGGAATCAGGTTGACTTTTGCCGGACGATTGCTGAGCAGCGAGGCCAGCTCGTCGGCGTGTTGCAGAGAATCGTTGACGCCGCGCAACATGACGTATTCGAAGGTGATAAAGCGGTTGGCGCGCTTGGCAGCATAGCGCCAGCAGGCATCGAGCAGCTCAGCTATTGGATGCAGGCGGTTGATCGGCACCAGTTCACTACGTAGTTTATCGTTCGGCGCATGCAGTGACACCGCGAGCGACACGTTGCATGCATCGCCGAGTTTCTCGATATGCGGCACGATCCCTGATGTGCTGACTGTGATGCGCCGCCGCGACAGGCCATAGGCAAAATCGGACAACAATAGGTCCAGCGCTGAAAGAACGTTGCGATAGTTCGCCAATGGTTCGCCCATACCCATGAAAACGACATTGCTGATGGCCGGCTTGCCATTCGGCCTTGCCGGCAAGCTGCGATTCGCATAGGTGACCTGACCGATAATCTCGGCAACGTTCAGGTTGCGATTAAATCCCTGCGCACCGGTCGCACAAAAAGAACAATCCAGTGCACAGCCAACCTGGGATGAAATACACAAGGTGCCGCGCCCCGGTTCCGGAATAAACACTGTTTCCACCGCCTGGCCGGCACCCGACTCGAACAGCCATTTGACCGTGCCGTCGGTCGCGATTTGCTCGGAAAGCACTTCCGGAAGCGCGATTTCAGCAATCTCCCCAAGCTGTACTCGTAAATTGTTCGACAGATCGGTCATTTCGTCGAAACGCGACGCGTGGCGCTGATGAATCCATTGCAAGACCTGTCGCGCGCGAAACGGTTTTTCGCCGATACCGGCAAAAAATTCCTTTAACCGGGATTCAGGCTCACCGAGAAGGTTAACTCTCGGCTCCGTCGTCCCGATATCCGCGTCGATCGATTTTTCTGCATCCGTTTGCATCATCATTGCCAAATGAAAATTATCGGAGCCTGGGACAAACGCCATCGTCGCCGAAGAAAAATACGATCTCCTGCGCAGCCGTTTCCGCCGCGTCCGAGCCGTGTACAACATTCTCTTCAATACTGGCGGCGAAATCCTTGCGGATCGTACCCTCGGCGGCATCCGCCGGATTCGTCGCGCCCATTATTTCACGATTCTTATCAATCGCGCCCTCGCCTTCGAGAACCTGGACAAACACCGGGCCGGATCGCATATAACTGACCAGGTCGGCATAAAATGGCCGCTCTTTGTGGACGGCGTAAAAGCCCTCCGCCTGTTCCTGGGAAAGGTGCAGCATGCGGGCCGCGACGATTTGCAGGCCGGCTTTCTCAAAGCGGCCAACAATCTCACCAATCAGGTTTTTCTCTACTCCATCGGGTTTGATGATAGAGAGCGTCTGCTCAACGGACATTCGGGATTTCCTTATTTGTAGGTGATGCCAACGCCGCTCGCGGACGTCCTGTCCTGCGCGGCAAAAAAAGCCGACTACAAATGAGCCGGCTACGTTTAAGCCCCGAATTTTACTCGGATTTATAGAGCCAGGCAACGGGTGGAGGCGATGGAACAGGACACTGCTTCAGATGCTAAAACTCTCTCCGCAGCCACATTCGCCTGAAATGTTGGGATTGCGGAAGCGAAACGCCTCATTCAGGCCTTCTTTCACGAAATCGACCTCGGTGCCATCGATCAGCGCCAGGCTGTCTTCATCGACCACCAGCGTGACGCCGCGGTCTTCAAAAATCTGGTCATCGTCGTTGACTGCATCAGCGTAGTTAATGACGTAAGCAAAACCATTGCAGCCCGTTTTCCTGACACCAATTCTCAGGCCAATGCCTGAGCCTCGGGCAACAAGGTGGTTCCTGACGCGTTCTGCGGCGGGTTCGGTTAAAGAAATTGCCATAGGTCTGCTATCCCGTTCCTGAATCAGTCTTACAAAGCTTTGTGTACTGCTGCCAAAGCGAAGTTACTGCATCTTCGAGCAACAACACCCTGCCAGTTTTCTCTACAGGTATCGACAGTTGCTGCATCACGCCGTTCACATCGAATTGTTGCAGCGAATCCGTCAATCTGCCTTGCCGATCCGCACACAGCATTTGCGCTGCAGCAATCAAGTGCGGACAGGCCCAGGCCCTGAATCTCATCTCGACAATCATTCCATCAGAAATGCCGACTGACAAGGCAACCGTCATGCCCTGATCGGACGATGCAGCACTTGCCTCCAGGGACTGAGCGTACTCCCCCTGAAGATCGCCTGCATGGCCTGGCTTCTCAAAACACGCCCGTACTGTGTCGTTGTATGGGTCAGTCAGTGTCATTTCAAGAGGAGACCGGTTTTTGCCGGCGCGATGCCGCGCAAATGTTCAACTGACCACCGGTAGCGGTCAATCGCTGTGTCGACTTCCGCCGCGGTGGTCGGACGACCGAAACTGAAGCGCACAGCACTCTGCGCGAGCAAATCATCGCGCCCGAGCGCGCGCAGCACGTAGGATGATTCTCCGCTGGTCGCATTGCACGCAGAGCCGCTCGCCACACAAACCGGCTCCATACCCAGCATCAGGCTCTCACCCTCCACGCCATCTGCGCTGACGTTAAGGATGCCGGGATAACAATGCACGGGCAGGCCATTGCGGATCAGGTCATCGAGATCGGAGATGCCGTTCCACAAACGATCTCGCATTGCCGTCATATGGCTTAAGTTCTCATGCATTTCATCTGCGGCAATTCTTGCGGCCGCACCTGCCCCGACAATGAGATGAACCGGCAACGTACCAGGCCGCAGCCGCCGCTCCTGACCACCACCGAACATTATCGGGGACAACTGAACGGCTGGGCGATCAGCGACGAAAAGGGCACCTATTCCCTGCGGTCCGTAGAACTTGTGTGCCGTCAGCGAAAGCAGATCGACCGGAAGTTCCGCAAGGTCGATTGCCAGCCTGCCAACGGACTGGGCCGCATCTGTATGAAAGAGCACATCGCGTTCGCGGCACAGCATGCCGATTTTGTGGATGTCCTGAATGACACCGGTTTCATTGTTCACATGCATCACAGATACAAGCTGAGTCTCTGGTCGAATAGCCTGGCTGAGCGAATCCAGCAGGAGCCTGCCGCTGCCATCAGGCTTCAGCCAGGTGACCTTATAGCCTCTCTTTTCAAGGGCAGCAAAAGTGTCTACGACGGACTTGTGCTCGGTCGCCATGCTGATGAGATGTTTGCCGCGATGCTCCCGCGCATTTGCCACGCCCTGAATTGCCAGGTTATTGGCCTCGGTCGCCCCGGAGGTCCAGATCAGTCGCTCCTGCCGGGTATTGAGCAATTCGGCCACTTGTGTACGAGCGATTGCCACCATTGCGGCCGACTGTCGGCCCGCAGCGTGAATCGACGAGGGGTTCGCAAACGATCCGGTTTGCCCAAGGGAATCCTGCAACACGTGCAATACGCGCGGGTCCGGCGGCGTTGTCGCCGCGTAATCGAGGTAAATGGGGCCGTTACTCATTTACGACCGCCAGGCTGCAGTGCCGTGAGAATTCCGCGCAGGATACCAACCTCATTCTTATCCAGCGAAGCTTTGATAAACAGGCGTCGCAAACGCCGCATCAACAATCGAGGTTTGTCCGGATTGAGAAATCCGCTGTCCGTCAACACGGTCTCAAGATGTGTAAAGAAATGTTCTATCTCCTCACCCGTCGCGGCCGGCGCCTCTGGCTCAGCGGGCGCAGGACGTTCATCGCTCGTCGTATTCACGAGGTACAGCTCATAACACATTATCTGCACTGCCATCGCAATATTGAGCGAGCTGAATGCGGGGTTGCACGGAATGGTCAGCAACACATTGCACAGGTCGAGGTGCTCATTGGTCAGCCCTGACTTCTCGGGGCCAAAAACGATCGCGACATTGCTGCCGGTGCTTTCCTGAACCAGCTTCTGGGCACATTCTCTGGGCTGCAACGACGGCCAGTCAATAGCGCGTGACCGGGCGCTCGCCCCCGCCACGAAACTGCAATCCGCGAGTGCATCGGTCAGGCTATCAACCACTCTCGTGGACAACAAAATATCCTCGGCACCCGACGCCCGCGCCGTCGCGTCCTCATGCGGGAAACTGCGCGGCTCGACCAGAACGAGATCTGAAAGGCCCATGTTTTTCATCGCACG
The DNA here is from genome assembly GCA_003229095.1 of Woeseia sp. Lineage (GTDB taxonomy): Bacteria > Pseudomonadota > Gammaproteobacteria > Steroidobacterales > Woeseiaceae > SZUA-117. Next base: position 5,114 of record QIHS01000057.1, read on the forward strand.
CGCGACCGCACCGATATTGCCCGGATGGGTCGTGCCGACAAGAACTATTCGAATTGCCACAGATTTGGGGTCCAGCGATCAAAGGTCTGTTATTCTACCGCCGCTCGACGAACCTTGCTCTTTACCAATATTGGCGAAATACATGATGCACGCAATGCTCAACGTGGCCGTGATGGCTGCCCGACGCGGTGGGGACACACTCATCCGCAATATGAACAAACTGCAAAAACTCAATGTCGAGCAGAAAGGCCGCAACGATTTCGTCAGTGACGCCGATCACATCGCCGAAAAAGCGGTGATCGAAACCATCCTGAAACACTATCCCGAGCACGCCATACTGGCTGAAGAAAGCGGCCAGCAGGGTGAATCTGACTATGTCTGGATTATCGATCCACTCGATGGCACCACCAATTACCTGCACAGCTTTCCGGTTTACTGTGTATCGATTGCCGTCACTCATAACGGACGCCTCGAACATGCGGCAGTTTACGACCCGCTCAGGCAGGAGTTTTTTACGGCCACGCGCGGTCAGGGCGCACAACTGGAGGGGCACAAGATTCGGGTCAGTGGCAGAATCGATCTCGAACGTGCACTGATCGGGACCGGTTTTCCCTATCGGGATTCGAATGAAGCCTTCGAGCCGTACATGAACATGCTGGTCAGCGCGATGAAAAACACGACCGGCATTCGCCGCACCGGCTCAGCGGCACTGGATCTTTGCTACGTCGCCGCAGGACGCCTCGATGCGTTCTGGGAAACCGGTCTCAAACCGTGGGACCTGGCAGCCGGCACGCTGATCATTCGTTCGTGAAGCAGGCGGAATCGTCAGTGGCCTTAACGGCAGCGAAGATTTCATGGACTCGGGCCATGTGCTGTGTGGCTCGCCAAGAATCTACAGCGCACTCGCTAAACTATATGGGCCTGATATCAAGGCGATGTTTGCGGCGAATTAGTTCCGCTGCCGACTCTCGGTGTCGCTGGCATTTTTTTCGAACAGCTCGTCCGATGTCCGGTTACGCACAAACCCAGGACACCTGTGGTGAGGTTCCATCTCTGCGACTGTGGCCCGCAGGGATGCGGGCCGCAAGCCTACATGGACGTACTTGCGGCGCCTCACCACAGGTGTCCGAAACGCGCGCCATATCAAAACCGAAAAGAACCCGAAACGAGCACAACTGCCGCCCTCAAGATATTCCACATTAGCCCAACGAAATCAGGGCAAATCGTCAATCAGTTCCTGATCGATTTCCGGCGGCAGCAGATCCTGCGCATTGACATGCATCATCAGCGCTGTGGCACTCGCGGTATATATCGACGAAT
>QIHS01000276.1 GCA_003229095.1 Woeseia sp.
TCGCGTAAGCGCTTTCAGTTTTTCGTAGGGTTCAGAGATGCCATAGCGTCGCATGACGGTCTGGATCGGTTCGCCAAGGACTTCCCATGCATTATCAATGTCACGAGCAATAACGGCGGGATCCGCCTGCAGTTTCTTCAGGCCCTTCAGGGTGGAGTTAATGGCAATGACGACGTGAGCAAGTGCGACGCCGAAATTCCTTTGCACCGTTGAATCGGTGAGATCGCGTTGCCACCGGGACACGGGAAGTTTGTCCGCGAAATGATTCAGCATCGCGTTTGCCAGCCCCAGGTTGCCCTCGGCATTCTCGAAATCGATTGGATTGACCTTATGCGGCATAGTGGACGAACCCACTTCGTTCGCGGCGATTTTTTGCTTGAAATAGCCAATCGAAATATACGCCCAGATGTCACGACAAAAATCCAAGAGAATCGTGTTGTAACGAATTAGCGCATGCGAATACTCCGCCATCCAGTCGTGTGGTTCGATCTGAGTCGTATGCTGGTTCGCATCCAAACCCAGTGACGCGACAAAATTATTTCCGATCTTCAGCCAGTCCGCGTCAGGATAAGCAGCGACATGTGCATTAAAATTGCCAACCGCACCATTGAACTTGCCGCGAATTTCGACCTGGGCGAGTTGCTGCCGGGCACGAGACAATCGCTCTACGACATTGGCTATTTCTTTGCCAACGGTCGTTGGGCTGGCCGTTTGGCCATGTGTGCGTGACAGCATGGGCAGCGCTGCGTAATCGGCTGCCATTGAGCGAAGCTTGGCGGCGAGCTCTCGCATTTGTGGTTGCAAGACGTCGTCACGCGCGGATCTCAACATCAGTGCATAGGAGAGATTGTTGATGTCCTCAGAGGTACATGCAAAATGAATGAAGTCACCAAGAGGTTTTGTTTCTGCACTGTCACCGAGTTTTTCGCGAATGAAGTACTCCACCGCTTTGACATCGTGATTTGTCGTTGCCTCGATTGCTTTGACGCGCTCGGCATCATCCGCCGTGAACTCATCAACGATATTGTTCAGGACATCTTTCATGACCGACGATAGAGGGGGCACCTCCGCAATCGAAGGTTCATCCGCCATGGCCTGCAACCAGCGGACTTCGACCAGTACCCGATGACGAATCAGCCCGTATTCGCTTAAGATGTCCCGCAGCCCGTTGACCTTTTCGGCATAACGACCGTCAGTGGGGGACAGTGCTCTTAATTTGCTGCGTTCCATGTAAATTCCGAAACCTGGCAGACGCGCAGCACAGGCAGGTTGTTGCCAATCATTCCATGGCTTTCAAAAGACATGGTTTTTCGACAGCCTGCTAGACTTAAGCGCGCAAAGCGCGAATCATACACCAAAGGTTTAACATTCATCAGGCGACGATCCGCAATCCATATACCGGGAGTTTAGCGAGCCAATGAGCAAGAAATCACATCGCACCGAACGAGACAGCATGGGTGATTTGCAGGTACCTATAGATGCTTTATGGGGTGCGCAGACACAGCGCGCTGTGGACAATTTTCCGATCAGTGGCATGCCAATGCCACGGCAGTTCATCGCAGCGCTTGGGCTCGTGAAGTGGGCTGCCGCTGGCGCAAATGCGGAACTTGGCTTGCTGACGTCCGACAAGGCAGCGACGATTCAGAAAGCAGCACTCGAAGTGGCGAATGGCGATCATGACGCGCATTTTCCGATCGATGTTTTTCAGACCGGATCGGGTACCAGTTCGAACATGAATGCCAACGAAGTCATTTCGAATTTGGCCAGCGCCTATCTGGGGTCCGAAGTGCATCCCAACGACGACGTCAACATGAGTCAAAGCAGCAATGACGTGATTCCTACCTGCATTCACGTTAGTGCGGCAGTGGCGATTCAGGATGCGCTATTGCCGGCCCTAACACATCTTTCCGCGACGTTAAAGAAAAAGGCCGGCGATACAGCGTCGGTGGTCAAGACTGGTCGTACCCACTTAATGGACGCTATGCCAGTCACTATGGGTCAGGAACTCGAGGGTTGGCGTTCGCAAATTGAGCATGCAATCGCGAGACTTGGCGATACCATGAAGCGCCTGACGGGCCTGGCACAGGGGGGTACGGCAGTAGGTACCGGGATCAACGCCCATGCAAAATTTGGCGCTAAAGTAGCGACTTTGCTCGCAGAGCGTACCAGCGTGGACTTCAAGCAGGCCGACTCCTTGTTTGAAAGTCTCAGCAGCCAGGACACGGCAGTGGAGACATCCGGACAGCTTAGAACGCTGGCTGTAAGTCTCACTAAAATCGCGAATGATCTTCGCTGGATGAACGCCGGGCCGCTGGCGGGAATTGGCGAGATTGCCTTGTCGTCGCTGCAACCGGGGTCCAGCATCATGCCGGGCAAGGTAAACCCGGTTATCCCGGAGGCGGTCGCCATGGTAAGCGCACAAGTTGTTGGCAACGATGCAACCATTGCCATGGCTGGCCAGTCCGGCAATTTCCAATTGAACGTGATGTTGCCAGTGGTAGCCAAGAACCTTTTGCAAAGTATCGAGATTCTGGCCAACGCAAGTGTCTGTCTGGCGGATAAGGCGATTGCAGGGTTTGTTGTCAATGAGCGCAATATCAGCGAGGCGGTTGGCCGCAATCCGATTCTTGTCACCGCGTTGAATCCGGTTATCGGTTACGAAAAAGGTGCGGCAATAGCCAAGAAAGCTTATGCCGAAGGTCGCCCGGTAAAAGATGTGGCACGCGAAGAAACGGATTTGACAGACGAAGAGCTTGATCGCTTGCTCGACCCACGGGCATTGACCGAAGGCGGCATCAAGCACTGATGCAGGGTTCGATCGGGGCAATCAGCAAGACAGAAATTCGCAGTCGGCTGTCGGCAACCTGCGCACCCGCCGATCCGTTGTCGGTAGACATGGGAGAATTGCATGCCCTGATGCCGATCGAGGTAGTGAATCGACTGAGGCAAAATTTGCGCCCGGCTGGTGTCTTGATACCGATAATTGAACGCGATGGATCACTCGTTGTATTACTAACCGAACGTTCCGCGGCGCTGCGGCACCATCCCGGGCAAGTCAGCTTTCCTGGCGGTGGGATGGAAACATGCGATGCCGATATCAGCGCAACTGCATTGCGCGAAGCGCACGAAGAGGTCGGTATCAGGCCCGACGAAGTTGACATTGTTGGTTACCTGCAGCCGACACCGACGGTGACGGGTTTTGCAGTAACGCCGGTTGTTGGTTTCGTAGAGAACTCGTTCGTACTCTGTGTTGATCCTCAGGAAGTTGATTCCGTGTTCGAGGTGCCGTTGGATTTCCTAATGGACCCGAATGAGGAGGACCATTCACAGCGCGACTTCCAGGGCACTATGGTGCCGGTAGTGACTTTCCATTTCGATGGGCACCGTATCTGGGGGGCGACAGCGAATATTCTGATTCGGTTGAGACAAATGTTGGGAAAAGCTCGAAAAAACAACGAAATATGAAGTCTTTAGAGAAATTACTCGAGATAATGAAACAGCTCCGCGACCAAGAGGCGGGTTGTCCCTGGGATATCCAGCAGGATTTTTCCAGCATTGCGCCCTATACCATCGAGGAAGCATACGAAGTGGCCGATGCCATTAACCGCAACGACATGCCAGGTCTTCGAGATGAACTCGGCGACCTGTTGTTCCAGGTCGCATTTCACGCTCGAATGGCCGAAGAACAGGGTGAATTCGACTTCGAGGAGGTCGCGGCCGGCATTTGCGAAAAGATGATTCGGCGCCATCCGCATATCTTTGGCGACGACGAGGAACGACGCCTGGGCCAGGCTCCCGGCGTCTGGGAGCAAATCAAAGCCGCCGAGCGCGCGGCCAATACTAGCCAGGAAAATGTTAGCGCCCTGGACGGCATCGCACTGGCATTGCCAGCATTAAAGCGTGCGCAAAAACTTGGCAATCGGGCAGCGTCCGTCGGCTTCGACTGGCCTGACACGCGCGGCGTACGAAGCAAGATTGCCGAGGAGCTTGCCGAGGTGTCAGCTGCCGAGTGTTCCGGAAAGGCAAAGGAAATAGCCGAGGAGCTGGGTGACCTGTTATTTGCCGTGGTGAATCTCGCACGACATCTCAAGGTTGACCCGGAGCAGGCACTGAGCGATGCCAATCGCAAGTTTGAGCGCCGTTTTCGATCAATGGAGAACACCGCGAAACAAGAAAGCAGGCAACTTGCAGACTTTGGAATTGAGGCTCTGGAATCTCGTTGGCGAGAAGCCAAGAAAGCCAGCCAGGAAAAATAGTTCGACGCGCCGCGGTTGCCTGGCCGCCAATAGGGAAATGCTGAAGTTGAGTAGTCGGGCTTGGATATCCAGTGCCATAAGCACCCAGAGAAAAGCGACAGATCATTCCTGGCTTTTCTCATTCATGCAGCATTCAGTTTCAGCAAACTATTGCGTCGGAATGTTCAGCCAGCGTTCATTGCCCCCGGTCTATGCTTCGCTCAAGACTCGGCAATGGGTTCGGGTCGCGTATCTCGAATGGGAGAGAAACATGAATAGGAAATCCTGGATTGCGACAGTGTCGGGCATCGCCATTGCATCGTTTGTCCTGGTTTCAGGACAGGCTGCAGCAGACCCCAGATACAAAAGGGGGCATGATCGTGCGGTTTATGACTACGCTCGGGTTTTGAGCGTAACGCCTGCCATTCGATACGTGACCGTAACGACGCCGGTCAGGGAGTGCTGGGAAGATGTGCACCACTACAGTGTGCGCAATCGTGACCACGGTCGGGCTGGCAAGACGCTGCTAGGCGCTATCGTCGGCGGTGTTATCGGTCACCAGATTGGCAGCGGACGCGGCAACGATGTGGCGACAATCGCAGGTACCCTGATTGGCGCCTCTATCGGCAACGGGTCAGGTCGTGACCGGCTCGGACATGGCCGCACCGAGTATTCACGGCCGATTCGTCGCTGTGAAACCCGCTATCAGTCACACCAGGAAGAACGCATCGATGGTTACGATGTGATTTACAGCTTCAACGGTCGCAGGTATTCAACTCGCACCCCGTTTGACCCGGGCAAGAAGCTGAAAATCCGCGTTGATGTCAGACCGGTTTCCTGATCCGGGCCCGGCACAGCAGCGATGAAGACTGTTGCCGGACCGGCTTGTGACCAACTGCGTTGCAATCGGACCGGCGACATACCACACTTGCTATATACGTTCATCCAGCCCAGGTAAATGGCCATGCGACTGATCACCATATTGATGCTTTGCAGTACGATGTTCTGGACGCCCGGAACGCTGGCTGCAATACAAGCTGATCAGGTACCAGTACCACCGAGTGCTGCTGAAAATACTGCCGAGTTACCTGAACTAGGCACCTTCCAGAACCGTGGATTGACTCTGAGCCAGGCTGTAGCGCAGGTCAAAAGGCAGTACAACGGGCAGATCGTAAGCGCGGTCACCAAAGTGAGCGGCAACCGCGAAACCCACGTTATCAAGGTCC
>QIHS01000052.1 GCA_003229095.1 Woeseia sp.
GGCGAGATCACATGCACGATCTAGCCATTGCCGACAGTGCCTGGTTGCAAGACCTGATGCTTTGCAGCGACCGCGAACCCGCGGGCATGGCCGAAGTACGTTCGCCATACGATGCCTCTTTGCTCGCAACAGTCAAAACCAGTGACACCGGTCATGTCGAAGATGCATTGAGCGCAGCGTACGCACTTTCCCGAGACCGCGACGGATGGCTGCCTTTGCCAGAACGCGTGGAGATTCTGCATCGACTTGCGACGCTGATGGAAGAGCAGCGCGATGAACTCGCTATGCTGGCGGCCGCCGAAGGTGGCAAACCATTGCGTGATTCACAGGTAGAGGTAACCCGGGCAATTGATGGCGTTCGTTTGTGTATTGAAGAGGTCCGTAGCAATCGTGGCCACGTAATCCCGGTCGCAGGCACGAAGGCCTCTGCAGGACGAATCGCATTCACACAAAAAGAACCGATTGGTGTTGTGGTCGCTGTCAGCGCATTCAATCACCCGCTTAACCTGATCGTTCACCAGGTTGCACCCGCGGTCGCAACAGCTTGCCCGGTGATCGTTAAACCCGCTGGCGACACGCCTCTTTCGTGTTTGAAGTTCGTCAGCTTGTTGTTTGATGCGGGCCTGCCGAAACATTGGTGTCAGGCGATCGTCACCGCGGACAACGCATCTGCCGAGACGCTGGTGACTGATCCGCGTGTCTCGTTTTTCAGTTTTATTGGCAGTGCAAAAGTCGGCTGGATGCTGAAAGGCAAACTCGCGCCGGGCACACGTTGCGCCCTTGAACACGGCGGCGTCGCCCCGGCGATTCTGCTGGGAACCCGCGGTTGCCGCGATCACGAAAGGCGGCTTTTATCATGCTGGTCAGGTTTGTGTGTCGGTGCAAAGAGTTTTCGTGCCCGAACAACAGGCTCGGCAATTCGCTGAATCTTTGGCCGCATCGGCCGGCCAACTGACAGTTGGCGATCCTGTACAGGCCTCCACCGATGTGGGGCCACTCATTCGACCAGCGGAGATAGACCGTGTCGATGAATGGGTTCAGGAAGCAGTGTCCGCAGGCGGGGAGTTGTCAGGCGGTGGCAATCGCCTAGAGAACAATTGTTATGCGCCGACGGTTATTCTCAACCCGCCAAAGGATGCTCGGTTGAGCTACCTCGAGGTCTTCGGCCCTGTTGTCTGCGTCTACTCGTATACAAATATTGACGACGCTATCAATCTCGCCAATTCACTTCCAACTGCGTTTCAGGCAGCGGTATTCGGCAAGGATATCGAACGTACGCTGGCTGTCTCCGCAAAACTCGATGCCTCCGCGGTTATGATTAACGATCACAGCGCTTTTCGAGACGACGTGATGCCCTTCGCCGGACTGCGTGAATCCGGGCTTGGAACCGGTGGCATTCCTTACACCATGGAAGATATGCAGATTGAAAAAATGGTGGTAATGCGCGCTTCCTGACCGGCAAACGCGCACGTCGCCGCCAGAGGTCGTCAGATTGCGATAAACCAGACGATCAATTTCAAGACCAATTTCAGCGGACTAATTTCGAACAATTTCAGGACACCCAGTGTTTCTTAGCGGACTAATTTCCGGACAACCATGGATTCCGAGCGAATGGCCTCCGGTTTGAGGCCGAAATAATGGATGTCCCCGTTTCCTCCCATACTTGACGTTGCCCAGACTTTCCGTTGTTGATTCAGGAAGTTACCGCGGCACGCGAGCCAAAAAGTTCAGGACACCCACTGTTTCCGAGTGAATGGCCTTCCGGTTCGGGGCAGAATAATGGATGTCCCCATTTCGGGAAACGCCCATTTCGGGAAACGCGAATTGGCACCGCCGGCACTGAGCAATGGGCGTCCGCTTTTTGCGGCGCTAATTCGCGCTTATTCGTCTTCGAAAGTGATGCTTACAGCAGAAGGAATGTTGTTCCGCAACTCCTCGTTCCATTGAATGATCAATACTTGCTCGGGAAACTGGGCCAGACTGATGTGTACAAATCTGGTGTTGAAGAATTTCGTCCTGATTTTTTCCAGCAAGTTTGTCGTGCCGGGAGGCGACGCGCTTCTCCTGATAGACAGGGAATCTACGGCTGACCACGGAATGTTGAGATTGGGATGGCCAAATCGAAACGGTAGCAGCACTCTCAATACCAATCCGAAAGTGTGAGCACCGAACTGCAATGTTCCTTGATAGGGAACTGCGCCGATTTGCGCACTTCCTCCTGATAACGTCGGTGATAGCCCTGAACCTGACTCTGCGTATTCCTTTGCAAGCCTCTGCCAGCCACTAATCCTGCCGAGTTGGTAGCACACCGCAAACCACCCACCAACAAAAACGACTCCGAAGACCCAGGATGACAGGAATGAATTCAGCAATGCCTGAAAAGCGTCTCAACATCCGCAGGCAATTCGTTGCCAAAGCGCTCGTAGACTGTAGCCACTACGAATGACACAAAGAGCACAAGCCAAATCCAGCTAATCAGTTTGCCTATAGTCTTCATTCAGTACTACGTCGCACCGATAACATCAGTCGGACCTAACAATCTCGCCATTCTTCATCACAAACGAAACTCGCTCCATGACGGTGATGTCCTCAAGCGGATTTCCCTCCACCGCGATAATATCAGCCAGCTTGCCTGCCTTGAGTTCCGCGCGATCAGAAACGCCTAACAAGTCCGCGGCATTTATCGTCGCCGTTTGCAAGGCATGCAATGGCGTCATGCCACGACGAACCATCGCATAGAATTCCTTGCCGACCATATAGTGACGTACTACGCCGGAATCCGTTCCGAGAGCGATATTGACGCCGGAATCAACGGCCATTCGAAAACTCTTTTCGACATACGGACTTAGAAAGTTGCTCTTGTTAATCGTGTCCTGCGGCGTGTTTTCCGGCAGGGGAATATCTGACAGGTAAATAGTGGGCACGTAGTAGGTGCCACGCTTCTTCATTTCCTTGATGATCTCCGGCGTCAACATTGAGCCATGCTCGATTGATGCAACGCCGGCTTTCACCGCAGCCATGATTCCTTCGCTGCCATGCGCGTGCGCCATAACTTTCAGGCCGTGCCTTGACGCTTCCTCGACAATGGTTTGAAGTTCGATTTCGGAGTATTGCTGAGCGCCAGGCTGCGTCCCCGCTGAAAAGACACCGGAGGTAGCACATACTTTAATTACCTTGACGCCGTGCTTTACCTGATAGCGGACTGCTCGCAAAATTTCATCAACGCCGTTGGCAATACCCTGGTTGGGGCCCAACTCCACGATGCCTGGTGCAAACCCGGTTACATCACAGTGACCACCGGTTATCGAGAGGTAGTGGCCGGCAGGGTATATTCGCGGGCCGGTTACCCGTCCGGCGTCGATCGCGCGCATCAGCGCGACATCGGGAAAACCGGGCCAGGCACCTGCATCTCTGACTGTTGTAAATCCGGCTTCGAGCGTCTGCAGTCCGAAAGCAACACCGTAAAGCGCCCAGTCTGCCGGTGTTTCCCTGACAGCGGCAGTCGTCCAGTTATCACCTGTGAAGAAATCAAGCGTCAGATGCGTGTGCATGTCGAAAAGACCAGGCAAGAGCGTTCGGTCTCCAAGGTCGATAACCCTGGCGGTTGCCGGCAGCATGTCAGGGTTAACCGCCGAAATCGTATCGCCCTCTATTACAATTGATGCCGGACTGATGATCTCGCCCGTTGTTACATCAATCATCCTGGCTGCCTGGATGATGGTCGTTTCAGCAAACGATTGGTTGACGGCACAAACGCCAATCAGCAAAAGGCTTCTGAATATTTTCATGTATTTCACTGTTTTTCCTGAATTGCTATTTCAGCAGGCTGGCAGCCCGAGCGATTCATTGTCAGAGTTCCAGGAAAACTCCTCCTAACACGATGACCAGCACCGGCGGAATGACAAAGCGAAGCAGAAAACGCCACAAACCGAACAACGCGTTGTCTTTGATACCCAATTCATCGAGGGTCAAAGATTTTGGTACAAACCAGCCGAAGAAAATCGACATGAACAGTGCACCAAGCAACAACAGATTATTGGCAGCGAGATGGTCTAGTGCTGTGAATATTTCCATACCCTCATACGAAGGCACTAAGTTCATCGGATAAAAGCTCGACCATTCACTCAATGACATTATCGAAAATATGCCAAGCAACCAGGCGGCCCCAACAACATACGTAACACCCTTCTGCCGTCCGACACCCCACCGTTCATCAACCCAGTTGACCACGCCCTCCGCAAGGCCAATGCAGGAAGAGAATGCGGCGGAGATCAGCAATACGAAAAAGATCGAGCCGAAGATCTGTCCGCCTGGCATTTGTCCGAATGCCAGTGGCAACGTTTCAAATATCAGGCCTGCGCCTCCCTCAGGATTGAGTCCGTACTGGAACACCAGTGGAAATATCGCAAGTCCCGCAACAACCGCTACACCGGTATCCAGCAAGATAACCGCTGTCGCAGAACGCGCGATCGAAAAATCTTTCGGCATATAGGCACCAAACACAATCAGCGAGCCCATGCCGATACCGATTGAAAAGAACGCCTGCCCAATTGCTATCATGGCAGTGTCGAAAGTGACTTTGGAGAAGTCAGGTTCCAGCAGAAATTTCATTGCGGCCGCCATGTCACCTGCAACCATGCCGTAGATCACCATAATGATCAGTGTGACAAACAACGCGGGCATCAGGATTTTTACCGCTTTCTCGATGCCTGCCTGCACACCGCGGCGGATGACAAATATGATCAACAGGTGTACAGCGGTATTCCAGAAAAGAAGCTTCCAGGGATTGCCCAACAAGCCGCTGAACATGGCACTTGATTGCTCGGCGTCAACGCCCTGAAGAGAGCCACTGACAGATTTAACGAAATAGTCGAGTGTCCAGCCTGAAATGACCGTGTAATAGGACAAAATGACGAAGGCACAAAAAATGCCGAGCGTGCCAACATATCGCCAGGTCTGACTCTTGCCAACCTCTATGGCGACGGCGCGCAAGCTTTCCGAAGCGCTGGATCGGCCGCGTCTGCCGATCGAGATTTCAGTGATCAACAATGGCAGGCCGATGCCCAACGCAAACGCCAGGTATATAATCAGGAATGCACTACCGCCGTTCTCGCCAAGTACATAGGGGAAACGCCAGATGTTGCCCATGCCAACGGCAAATCCAACCGCCGCCAACAGGAAACCCCACTTCGAAGACCATTGTTCGCCGGATCCGGATGCGCCCGCCATAGATTGCTCCTTTCTTATTTTCTTTTGACCGAACACCTCGCAGGCGCCGGCGGATGCCTTATCTTCTCATAATCGCTGCATTTCTTGGCAATTCGTTTAATATCTTCGGCCCACCAGTACGAATGTATTGGCGGCAAAACAACAATCTCCTGCTAAGGGAAACTGATATGAAACAATCGACTACAATATTCTTGAGCCTTATCCTTGCAGCGGGGTTTGCGCGCGCAGATACGCTCATCCACGCGGGAGGACTGATCGATGGCGATTCCGGACGCATCTCAAGCGAAAGAACGATTCGAATCGACGCGGGCACTATCACCGCGATCGAACGTGGTTATTCAGCCCCCGCAGACGGCGATACAGTCATCGACCTCAAGGACTCGACCGTCATGCCAGGGCTCATGGACATGCATGTGCATCTCACTGGCCAATACTCGCAGAAGAGTAACCTCAATCGATTTATCCTGAACGAAGCGGATTACGCACTTGATGCGGTCATGTATGCGCGTCGCACACTCGATGCAGGCTTTACTGTCGTCCGCAATGTGGGCGATGCGTATAACGTGACCATTGCGCTGCGAAAGTCGATCGCTGATGGCGACGTGCCTGGCCCACTCATTTTTTCAGCCGCAAAAGGTTTGTCATCCACGGGCGGGCACGGCGATCCCACTAACGGCTGGGCCGCGCGTTTCGGCGCCGATCCCGGTCCTAAAGAAGGGGTCGTTAATAGCGTTGAAGATGCACGGCAAGCAGTTCGGCAACGCTACAAAGACGGTGCGGACTGGATCAAAATCACGGCGACAGGCGGCGTGTTGAGCGTTGCGAAGAGCGGTCAGAACCCTCAGTTCACCGACGAAGAATTACGCGCCATCATTGACACTGCTGCCGACTATGGCATGCGGGTTGCCGCACACGCGCACGGCACAGAGGGCATGAAACGCGCGGTGATCGCGGGCGTCGCGTCGATAGAGCACGGCACTTACATGACCGAAGAAGTGATGGACCTGATGAAAGAGCACGGCACTTTTTATGTGCCGACTATCATGGCGGGCAACTGGGTCGGTGAGAAAGCGAAAATTGATGGCTTCTTTCCAGAACTGGTTCGTCCGAAAGCTGCGGAGATCGGCCCGATCATCAAGAATACATTTGCCGCCGCATACAAAGCCGGCGTGCCGATCGTGTTTGGCACAGATACCGGCGTTTCGGCGCATGGTGACAACGGCCAGGAGTTCGGTCTGATGGTCGAAGGCGGCATGCCGGAGATGGAAGCCATTCAGTCTGCCACCAGCGTCGCTGCCGATTTTCTCGGCATTGGTGACACGCATGGCAGACTCAAGGCTGGATTCCAGGCAGATATCGTTGCCGTACCGGGCAACCCATTGGAAGATATCAGCCTGATGGAACAGGTCAGCTTCGTCATGAAAGGCGGAACGATCTACAAATAGATAGAAAAAGTCGGGGTCAGAGCCCAATAACGGGCTCTGACCCGGTTATTAATTGGGCTCTGACCTAGCGTTTGACCCCGCGTTTGTTTAGCCCGGCAGGTGTGGTTTTGTGAGACAAAAACGCTGCCCGGGCGGCCCGTGTTCGGTATTTTGATCCATTCTGCCTCTGCAGCGGATAAGCGCATGCACGGGTCAAACCAGCCAAATATGTATGGACGGCGCACCGGCCTGCGCCTGGCTGTGGCAACACTCTGTCTATGGGGCGGTCTTTCTGCCAATTCGTTTGAAATGGAAATGGGTCCGGTCACGGTGCAGGACACATTCGTCACACCTGTCTGGACCAGCGTCACCTTTATCCAACCGTTTGCCACACGGCCCGTCGTCGCGGTACTACCAACGACTAACGGCGGCGATCCAATGACACTGCGAATACGAAACGTGACCACGACCGGCTTCGAAGTCACGCAAACTGAGCCAAGCGCCAACGATGGTCCACATTTACAGATTGTCACGGCGTACCTGGCGATTGAGCCGGGCAACCACGTGTTACCCGATGGCAGTCGAATAATGGTCCTGGAGCATTCAACAACAAGTTTTGCAAACATCCTCATATCAATAACCTGGGACCTTGTGTCATTTCCGTCAATTTTCCCCGCTACACCCGCTGTCGTGGCGCAAATTCAAACAACAACGAACGAATCCGGAAATCCGCCTGCGACAAGCTCGATTCCTTTCATGGACGTTGGAATTCGAAACGTAACGACAGCAAGCCTGCAAGTCACACTCGAACGCGCGGAGTCAACGGCAGGTTCTGTGAGTATTTCTGAAAGAATTGGCGTGATCGCGATAGAGAACAACACCGATTTATCGTTCGTCGATTCGCTGGGAACCAACGCACGAATTCAGGGCGTACTGACGCCGGACAATATCCAGGGATTCTCTGACGGTTGTTTTGCCAATAGTTTTCCATCTCCGTTCGCCGC
>QIHS01000031.1 GCA_003229095.1 Woeseia sp.
CGTTACAAGGCGATTGGGCTGCAGAATCAAGTCAATCTGCCCGCCAGGCAGGCGGGCTGATAGGGCGGTTGGGAAAAGTAAGGATGTATACCGGATGATCGGGGTATCACCAGACAGTGATCTGAGAAAACGGATCAAGCAGGCAACTGAAAAATCGGGCATTAACAAGCTCGACTTCGTTGAACTGCTGAAGCTCATTGACCAGCATTATGACAATATGGAGGCGACGATTACCCAGTCGATGGCCAGCCAGTCTCTTACTGCCACCACGACGCCGATTGAAGTCATTTTCGATAGTGTGACCGAGGCGCTCCTGTCAGTGAGTGAGGAAGGCACGATTCGGAATTGCAATAAAGTCTGCTCCCGATATTTTGGTGTCGATAAGGAAAATCTCATTGGGTCGTCAATTATTGACGTTTTGCCAGACAGCAAGGGCAGGTCGTTGGCTGATTTTCTGCAGCCCTTCCAGTCAGATATTAATGACACCAACGTCGATTTTACTGTTGGTGAGGTAACGGCGTCTCGCAAGGGCGGCGAAAGTTTCATCGCGGAAATCAGCTCAAATTGCCTCAAGATCGGCACTGAGCGTGTGTTCGTTATCAGTCTGCGCGACGTTACGACAAGGAAAAAGGCTGAGCAGTCTCTGCTGGAAAATGAGGAGCGCTACCGGGCGTTGGTTGAGTATGCCCCGGAAGCTATTGTCGTGTTGGACGTCGACAGCAAGCGTTTTGTTGATGCGAACGAAATTGCCTGCGAGTTATTCAACCTGTCACGCAAACGCCTGCTGAGTATCGGGCCGCAGGCAGTCAGTCCACACACACAACCTGACGGTACGCCGTCGTTCGGTGAGAGTAGAGGACATATTGCCGAAGCACTCGCAGGTGGGCATCCGGTATTTGAATGGACGCACAAGAATGTCCACGGCATAGAGTTTCCATGCGAAGTTCGCTTTAGTCAATTGCCCTCAAAAGACCAACAATTGATTCGGGTCAGCATTACCGATATTACAGATCGCAAACGCGACGATGAATTCGTCTATGCGCAGAATAAGATTCTGGAAATGGTGGCGGCAAATACGCCGCGTGATCGAACGTTGCGGGCGATTTGCCGCTGCGTCGAGAAAGTGGTCGGTGGCATGCGGGCCGCGATCATGGGGCTGGATTTAAAAAACCAGACTTTGTCTGTCCTGCAGGCGCCCAGTTTGCCGGAACCATTCAAAGTTGCCCTCGATTTCATGCCTGTTCAGGAGAACGGCATTGCCTGTGCCGCAGCGGTATATTCCAATCAGCAAAAGTTCGTCACAAATATCGCCAAAGATAATGCATGGAAGGGCGCGCATACCCTGGTCAACAGATATGACATTCGCGCCGCATGGTCGTTTCCATTGCATGGTGACAAGGACGTCATCATTGGCACGCTTGACCTCTACTTGTCTGAATCACGTCAGCCAACAACTAACGAGCTTGACCGGATTGGACGAATTGTTCGGCTTGCGGGTCTCGCGATCAAGAAACAGCTCGACGATGACAAGCTGAGAGTCAGCGAACTGCGTTACCGCGGATTGTTCGAAAATGTGGTGGACGGTGTATACATTGCTTCGCGCGATGGGGAAATCATTACCGTCAATCCCGCGCTTGTTGACATGCTGGGCTACGACAGCGTCGATGATCTGAAGCGCGCAGGTCGAACCACAATTTTGTACGTCAATCCAGTTGATCGGGAGCGTGTTTTCGCCCGGCTTGAAGCAGAAGGTGTTGTCAAAAATTTCGAATTCCGTTTGCGGCGCAAGGATGGTGCAGAAATCGTTGTCCTCGAAAACTCCCGTGCGATTCGTGACGATGACGGAAAAATTGTGGCTCACGAGGGCACGATTACCGATATCACTGAGCGCAAGAAGGCGGAGACCCGTGTTTTTGAAGAAAAGGAACGCGCTCCATTGGTGATGGTGTCATTACGACTGATGCCAATGGCAATGTTGACTACGTCAACCCCGTGGGCCAGGAATTGACGGGTTGGGACAAGCGCAGTGCTCATGGCGAGCCGATTGAATCCTTGATGACGCTGATCAACGAGCACACTCGCGCAACTGTCGAAAACCCGGTTTCGAGATGTCTCAAAGAGGGTCGTGTGATTACGCTGGCGGAGAATTCTGTACTGATCAATAAGCTGGGCAACGAAATCCCGATCCAGGACTCGGTAGCGC
Source organism: Woeseia sp. (assembly GCA_003229095.1). Lineage (GTDB taxonomy): Bacteria > Pseudomonadota > Gammaproteobacteria > Steroidobacterales > Woeseiaceae > SZUA-117. The sequence continues at coordinate 2,204 of QIHS01000031.1, forward strand.
CGATTAGGGATCGCATTGGCAATATCGTGGGTGCCGTCATGGTATTTCATGACATCAGTAAAGAGGCCCGCCTGTTCCGCAAGCTTTCCTACCAGGCATCGCATGACACGCTGACCGGATTGATCAATCGGCATGAGTTCGAGAACCGCCTGGTGACAGCACTGGATGGATTGCATGACAAGCCGGAACAGACGCACGCCTTGCTTTATCTTGATCTTGACCAGTTCAAGGTGGTCAACGACACTTTTGGGCATACGGCCGGAGACGAACTACTACGCCAGATCGCAGATATTGTACAAGCTAACATTCGCTCGACCGATATCGTTGCGCGTCTTGGTGGAGATGAATTTGGCATCCTGCTCGAGCGCTGCACGGAAGGACGGGCGGTTGAAGTGGCGGAAGCTATTAGAGGTGCCATTGAGGCGCATCGGTTTAACTGGAAAGAGGCGTTTACTGGCGCGCGTTGCTCAATTGGCGTGGTCATGATGTCAGTCGAAAGCGAAAACGTAGCCAGCATTATGAGTTCCGCCGATGTCGCTTGCTACTCGGCAAAAGATATGGGGCGCAACCAGATCCATCTCTACCAGGACTCCGATGCTTCAATGCGTCACGAAGAAATGAAATGGGTATCGAGGATCACCAGTGCCGTTGAGGAGAGCAGGTTCGAATTGTTTTTCCAGCCAATCGTCGGTATCGGTCAGGAGAATAACAATTCTCGCGGTCACTTCGAACTCTTGTTGCGCATGCGGGACGAAAACGGAGAAATTGTTGGCCCGGATCAGTTTATCCCCGCGGCCGAACGTTACAATTTGATGTCTACCCTCGACCGTTGGGTGATTAAAGAAGCCCTGTCAAACCTGGCAGATCGGGACAGCGAAACCGGCGAGGCACGTTTCACACTCGCCATCAATCTCTCAGGTACGTCGCTAAGTGAAGATCGCTTTCTTGAGTTCGTTATCACTGAGCTGGAGAAACAAAAACTGCCGAAAGGCGCGATTTGTTTTGAGATTACCGAAACTGCAGCAATTTCAAATCTCTCACGTGTCATTACTTTCATGCAGGCAACGAAAAAACTGGGTTGCAAGTTTTCCCTGGACGACTTTGGCAGCGGTTTGTCCTCGTTTACTTACCTGAAGAATTTGCCAGTTGACTACCTCAAGATTGACGGCCAATTTATTCGACATGTTGCAGAAGACTCCGTCGATGAAAGCATGGTGATGGCGATCAATCAGGTTGGACGGGCGATGGGCATTGAGACGATTGCGGAACGTGTGGAGACCAAGGAAGTATTCGACAAGTTAAGTGAACTGGGCATTGAATTTGCTCAGGGCTTCTACATTGCGCGGCCAGCGTCGGTTAGCACCTTCGAGCCGTGGGCTGAGTTCACAACATCGAAGAAAAGCGCCTGAGCGATTCCTGACACCAATTCACCGGTACGGTAAATTCGAAAATGGTCTTTCTTCGCAGTCGCTGTGGATTGCTGCGATCGTTCGTCGCTAGTGGCAATGCGGTACACTGCAAACCGCTTCACAAGACTCAGGTGAACTATGCCCGCAGAAGGCACTGACAATTCCTCTTCGCACGCCAGGTTATTAGGAGAGGAAGAGCCTGCACCGTTCATCATCCGCAATCCGGACTCCACGGCGCCTGTCCTGTTGGTTTGTGACCACGCCAGCCGCCGATTTCCACAGTCGCTGGCCTCGCTGGGTCTCGACCCGTTAGCGAGACAGTGTCATCTTGCGCTGGATATCGGCGCGGCTGCGCTGACGGAAAAGATCGCTGTATCACTCGGTGTCACTGCCGTCTTGTGTCAGTACTCGCGGCTGGTCATCGACTGCAACCGGCAGCTTATGGACCCGGGTGCATTCATGGAATTCGGTGACGGCGTGGTGATACCGGGCAATCGGAATTTAGGTGAAGATGATAAAAACCGGCGCGCCGATGAAATATACAAGCCCTACCATGACGCAATTGACGGACAAATCGTCCGCCTGCGGCAAGCGGGTGTCGAGCCGGTTTTCATTGCTATACATAGTTTCACGCCGGTCATGAACGGCCAGCCGCGCGATTGGGAGATGGGAGTTTTGTGGGACCGCGATCCGGTGACGGCCAGGATATTCGTGCATGATTTGCGCGAGGCCGGGTTTGTTGTCGGCGACAACGAGCCATACTCGGGCAAAGCGCCGCAGGACTATACGATCGATCATCACGCGGAGCCTGTTGGCCTGCCGCATGTTGGCATCGAGATTCGCCAGGACCTGATTCACCTTGACGACGGTGTAAAAAGGATCGCCGAGATATTGCAGGAAGTCATCAAATCTGTGCCGGCGAGAATCACTCCGACTGACATTGCGTCTCAGGACCATCGCTGATGCAAGCTGATGCGTAAGGAGCCCGAGTTTACGCTGGGCGTAGAGGAGGAGTATCTCCTGGTCGACAAGAAGACGCGCGCACTGGTTGTCGACCCGCCAGAATCCTTGCTCGGTGAGTGCGAGGAGTTGCTGGACGGACAAGTCACGACAGAGTTGCTACGGTCACAAATCGAAGTTGCAACAACTGTTTGCAAGAACGTCCAGGAAGTGCGCCAGGACCTGGCCCGGCTGCGCCGCTGCATCATTGACGTTGCCGGCAGGCACGGCATCGCGCCCATTGCGGCATCCACGCATCCGTTCAGCCACTGGTCCGAGCAAAAACAAACACGGAAGGATCGCTACCAGTCACTGACGGCAGAAATGCAGGGGGCTGCACGCCGCCTCGTCATTTGCGGCATGCATGTTCACGTCGGAATCGAAGACGACGCATTGCGCATCGATTTGATGAACCAGGTGGCTTATTTTCTGCCTCACCTGCTCGCGCTTTCCTGCTCATCGCCGTTTTGGAATGGATTTGATACGGGGTTGAAGAGCTATCGGCTAACAATCTTTGACGCACTGCCCAGGACAGGTCTGCCCGAGAAGTTTCAAAGCTTCAATGAATTTGAGCGCCATGTCGGCATTCTTGTGAAAGCCGGCGTCATCGAGGACTCCACCAAAATCTGGTGGGATATTCGACCCAGCGGAAGATTTCCAACGCTGGAAACCCGCATCATGGATGTATGTACACGAATGCATGATGCAGTCGCATTGGCTGCGTTGCTTGCCTGCATCATGCGCATGCTCTACCGCCTGAGGACAAGAAACCAACGCTGGAGAATTTACACTGCAATGCTTGTCAGGGAGAATCGTTGGCGTGCGATGCGCTACAGTTTTGACGAGGGGCTTATTGACTTCGCACGTGGAACAATCGTTCCGTTCGATCAATTGCTCGACGAAATTCTGGACCTGATCCGGGAAGATGCACAGGCACTGGGATGCGAAGCTGAAATTGCATCGGTGCGTGGGATACTCAGCCGCGGCACCAGTGCTCATCGCCAGCTCGACGTGCATACAAAAGCCATTGCAGGCGGCCAGACGCAGGAACAGGCGTTGTGCGCCGTCGTAGACTCGTTGATTGACGACACGGCGCTCGATGTCTGACCAGACTGGAACGGCCAGGCCTTCTTAAAAGTTCCGGCGATATCGGCGAAAGCGTGAACCCGTGCCGTATCCGCGGCCGGAATGTGGCATATGTCGCATCAAAAAGCGGCCTCAATCGCTACGATGGCTGAATGTCAATTTCTCGAAAAAGTGGGGCCTGTTAACGCCGTGTTTATGGATCAACTGGATACGGTATTGCCCAGCATTTTTGCGTTCACGGCAATTGTCTATCTGTGGTTGGCCGCGAGGGTTTCACGAGTATCGGACGCGTCGACCAACAATGCGATCAGCTATTTTTTGTTCTTGATTGGCATAATGGTGGCCGGAAGCGCTTTCTCCCACAACGCAACCGATGCCAACATCTTCGGCATAGGACGCACATTGGCATTTTTGAGCGCCGGATTTCTACCCGTTGTTCTGTTCAGGATTTACCGGGAATTCACAGTGGGTCTTCCGCACGGTCTTGTGCTCGCTTTGTTGTCGATCATTCCGCTTATCACGACAGTTCTCGCGATGACCAACGAATTTCACCACATGATCTGGACCGTTGTTGAAATCGATGGGGTCCTTATATTCACTGATGTTATTGAGCATGCCTGGTTCAATCGTGTGCATGCGCCGTTCGCCTATGGCCTGATCGCGTTCTCGATTATTGCAATGGCGGGCAGATTGCCGTCGATCACGGTGGCGCATCGCAAGAAGGTGTTGTTGGTACTGGTCTGTGCGGTTCTTCCGTTTTCGGTTAGCCTGGCAAATAATATTTTCAAAATCGGCCCGCCGGAATTTCCATTCACATCATTGACCCTGGTCCTATTGCTGCCACTGTACTGGTGGGTGAGCATAACGGTACGGGTCTATGACTTCAGCCCGCTTGCTTACCAGACAATGTTCAATCATGTTCGGGACCCGATAATTGTTCTGGATAAATCGCAAAGAATTGTCAGTGTCAATAATCCGGCGGCAGATTTTCTGAAAGCTCCAGAGAAGGATCTCATTGGTCAGAAACTGTGGGAAGATATCCCGGAGGCAAGAGCTATTCTGGACCACAGCAAGGATCGCGACCTGACCCAAACCTTGCGTATGCATGCAGATCGCTATTACGAACTCAACAGTGCGCCACTTGTGGGTCCGTCAGGGCAGAACCAGGGCACGGTCGTCGTTTGTCGAGACGTGACAGAACGAAAACGTGCGTTGCGAGCATTGGCGGATAGTGAGCATTTGATTCGTTCGCTGGTTGAGCATTCATCAAATGGAATACTGCGTTTTGCCCGTGATGAGCCAAAAGATAACTCGCGTTTTCGCTGCACCTTTGCGAATAAATCGGCGGAGCAACATTTGCAACGTGACGGTGGATCATTGGTTGGTATGCCGCTCGACAAACTGGAATTATTGAATCCGGAAAAACTGCTGAAGCAATTTTCTGGCGAGGCGGCACCCATGTCCAGTGCTAGTTACGAAATTCACA
>QIHS01000337.1 GCA_003229095.1 Woeseia sp.
CGGGGATGCTCAGGATGCAAAGTAGGCTCAACAGTGTTTCAATCGCCGTGGGCGCGATGGAATAGGCTCTTTATTTGTCTTACTACCCCGCGCGATGATCGAACAGGCGTTTTCAACAAACATGAGTGACCAGTGAAACTTCGATATAAAATTATTAACGGCTTCCTGGCCCTCCTGGGGTTGGCCGTTGTTGCACTCGCTATCACAATTAGCTACACGTCCGAGTGCACGCCGCCGCCAAGCGTTGCTGCTGATGCGGATACGATGAAAGCCATTGTCTCACGATGCTACGGCGGACCTGAGACACTTGAGTACCTTGACGTCAAGAAACCGAAACCGGGACCGAAAGACGTCATCGTCGAGGTTAAAGCCGCAGCCGTGAATCCGCTCGACTACCACTACATGCGAGGATCCCCTTACCTGATGCGTCTCTCCGCAGGAATTGGTAAGCCGAGTGATCAGCGAATGGGTGTCGATTTCGCGGGCGTGGTCTCCGAGGTTGGAGACGACGTGACGAAATTCGCTGTCGGCGATGCGGTGTTTGGGGGAGGAAGCGGTGCCTTCGCCAACTACCTGCTAATCCCTGAGAATCGCGCGATTGCCGCGAAGCCCGTTAGCATCAGCTTCGAAGACGCCGCTGCCGTTGGGATTGCCGCAGTGACCGCTCTACAGGCACTGCGCGACGATGGCAGGCTGGTGGCTGGCGAAAAAGTCTTGATCAATGGTGCATCGGGTGGCGTTGGAACGTATGCGGTGCAAATCGCGAAAGCGCTCGGTGCCGAAGTGCATGGAGTTTGTAGTACGCGCAATGTCGAGATGGTGCGCGCACTCGGTGCCGACCACGTTTTCGACTATAAGAACGAAAACTACACCGAGAGCGGCAACGAGTACGACCTGATTATTGACATGGTGGGCAACCAGTCTCTGACCGCGAATCGCCGTGTGCTCAAACCGCAAGGACGCATGGTGCTCGTCGGCGGTCCAAAGGGAAACTGGGTCGCACCGCTGTGGTCGCCGTTGAAAGCCGTAATGCTGTCGCCGTTCATAGGCCAGGACATTGGCATGATGTTGACCGAACTGCGCGGTGACGATCTCGAATACCTTGCCGGCCTAATGACTGGCGGTCGCCTGGCGTCACGGATTGACACTCGATACTCGTTAGCCGACACCGCTGAGGCCTTGCGATACCTCGAAACGCAGCGCGCGCGTGGCAAGGTCATCATCACGATGGACCCAATAACGGAGTAAAAGGCATTCGATGGTTCGGATAAGGTTTGGTCGAGAAATCCTGCTGTTGCGTTCAGCACGCTTTCAGGCTTCCGGGTTACAATTGGCGCGTAATCGGGGTCGAACCGCAATTTGGTAGTGACTGGCATGCGGTATGGAAACCCGGTTGATCGACAAACTGGTCGGATAAGAAACTGACAGCGAATCGCGGCGCGACCCCTACCGTTTTGTCAAATTCCGCCGTACATTGGTTTGGATAAGTCTGTTCCGCTTTCTTCTGTGAAGCAGTCCAACGATGTTCGGTCGCTGGCGTGATACGTTGGTGGTGAAATTAGGAGGATCTGACGAATGGGACTTCTTGCATCTTTGGCGGGACTTCGAACCAGCAACAAGAAAACAGTGGCAGGTAAAAGCGCCTGCAAATCGAGCAAGTACCGCGGTGTTCAGGTCAATGCGAACGACGCAGATTGTTGCATGGCGGTGAAAACCGTGGCGGGCAAGCGATTTCTCAGCGACGATGTACCCAAGCTGCCGCTAGCCGCCTGCGATGCGGATAAATGTCAGTGCACGTACGAGCTCCATCAGAAACGGCGCTCGGACATCAGGCGCGCGTCGGATGTAGGATACGACATCGCCAGTCAGTATTGCGAACAAAACAATCGAAACAGCAGTTCGACGGGTCGGCGTTTCGACGATTAGCGACGCTATGTCAAACGGATATCGATGCTATGGAAAAAGTCTGTTCTAGTTAAATGTGCGCCCCCAATCACAATAATAAGAAATAGAAACAGGCGCATCCAGAGCCGTAGTCAAAACGATTGTGTGTCATCGCAGGTTACCGCAGTCCTATCGGTAGAGAACATAGCTACGGCACCAGGCGACTGAGCAAATTGGCTTGCAAAACCTTCGCAACGTCTGTCTGGTCGCCGTTTGGATCCGACGACGTTACGCTGACCATTCCCTCCGGGCGGGACGTGACGATATTAATGTACTTTCCAAACTCCGTATCCAGTCGCTTGTCCGCGGATCATTTTATCCACATCATGAACTCCACGCAGCAAATACCCGCTCAAACGGGCTGAAACGGCGCGGACGCTTTTGGAAGATTGAGTTAGCGAATTCGTTTTTGCTGGTAGATAATAGGCAATGGGATGGACTCCTTCTCACCTTACAAATCGGCGTCGACGCGCCAGAATAGTAAATGAGAAATAGCCGTTCAAAAGATGAGGAAGAGTCCATCCCATTGCTTACGAATGACGAGCAGTCGTTGATCCCGTCGATACGGCCACTGGTCTTAGGAGCGAAATCTGAATAGCTGCAATGCCAGGCATCTACTGATTACTTCCAGTTCGGCAATGTGAGACACAACAATTGCAAGAAATGGTTTCATCTCGGACAGGGGAAACGGGCCTACCCGCAGAAGCACATTTTGTTGAGAGGTTGTTGTTGTGAATATCAAAGTCGTAGCAGTCCTGTTAGTCAATCTGATTCTCTATCCCTTTACTGCCTTTGCTCAAGCGCCTGAGCTATTTATCCCGGTAACTGGATCGGAAGAAGCAATTGTCCAAGCCAAGAACGCGTATTTCTTAAAAAAAGAATTGTATTTCGCAAAGCGCCATCGAATCGTTCGCATTAACACAGATCTGTTGCTTCAGGACGAAAAGTCGCGCGCACAGATTATCGCCAATTTATTTGATGACGTTACGTTCACTTATGAAGTAACTGAGCGAGATATCAAACCAGACCAGCTGGGCGCTAGACTAAGGGCTCGATTCACGAATCCGCCCACGGGGTTGGTGCGTGACTTCATGAATGTCGGCAGTGGCATGACTCTCAGCGCTGCAGAGTCGTTACTCGACGATGTGTACGGTTTATCAATACTCGGCGCGCTATACGTACATGACGCCAGGAGAGACCGATTCTGGCCAGCGTACTTGTTTACTAATTATGCCCCCGGTCGCCCCAGTTCCGAGGTTCGTCCGAAGAAGCTGCCCCCTTCGCATGCCACAACCTATGGTTTTTGGTCGAATATTTTAGATCCGTTTTCAAATGACAAGTACTTCCTACGATCAATCCCAGGTGACCCCCAATATCATGTGGTTTGGCAAATCGACTATTCCAAGACCTTCGCCAAGCCAGATCATCCCGGAGATGAAATCATGTGGCCGGAGGAGCGGAGACTTGAGAATGAGTCGAATCGTCTCGCCCATGCAGAATTTCTTTTGTCCCTGGGACCCAATCCCCGGGAGGCCACCGAGCATCGCGACCTCTATGCGTACAGAGACTCTCTTGAAGATAAGTCGAGTAAGGGAAATTAGACGTTCGGAAAAGTTAGAAGATTTACGTCGGAGCAATTACTACGGCCAGCTGTTATCAACAAAACCGCGCTCAATACACGTCGATCTGCAAGTCATTACTCCGCCAATATTGTAGGCGAAAGTGTTTTTACCGCAAGTGACTCCACCGCCACTGCACGGACTACCGCATCCCGATATGCTAGATGTACCGCAATTGCCAGCGCAATTGCATTCTGCGCCGATTGGCGGAACACACATGCAACCGGCTTATCCTGCAGGGCTAAGGTCCGCCTCCACCAACGCTGGTTCTTTGACCGAACATGTCGCGGTGGAAGTTCAATGGCCAAGAATAAATCGAATTGTGGTCGAAGGACGACATGTGACGTTTTTGTACCGGCTGAGGATCCGTACGGGCAAGCATGATCCCGTCGTCAACGATGACTACCTGCGAAAAGTTTCTCCAACGATTTGGAATTTCCGGTGATTTAAAATCACCGCTCACTGAGAGAGCAAGCGCTAACGAACAATCTTCAGATTCCACGACCAAGCCAGAGATTGTTTCCACAACTCTGGCTTGTTTTAGAGTAACGGGTGCCGGTTCTGTCAAGCGGGTAGTACCGACAAACAGTTTCACATCATCGGCATATCCGTCTCCGTCATAGTCAAATGCGGCTGCGATTCTTCCCAGAACATCCGCACCAATCAAAACCGTTGCGTCAAGATAGGTCTTACTACCGTCCTTAACATTCTGTGCTAGCTCGACCGTGTCAGGGGCAGGACAAATAGAAGGGTCGCCTTGCTGTTCCGACTCAAAAATCGGATCTTGGGCTTGATCCGCAGACACTGATGTCCAAACAAGAAAAAGGAGGAAATACCGTGCAAGGTTGCTGCAGGACTGGAACATTGTCTTTCTCCTCTGCTGAGAGGAATGGATGCTGCCGAATTATCGTCACTTGGCTATCTACTCTATGTGTTTTAGAGCATTTGGGGTATACACGCAATAGAGTGATGGTTGATAGCGCATCCGGAAAGGAATATCGTAAGTATTCTCGCGGCTTTTTCGGTCAGTGCTAGTATGAAATAACGATGAGTATTGCAGGCGAAATTAGGGGAATAATCTCAGAATTTGACGCGATCATTCACCAGTCGAGCACGACCGCAGAGGATGACGAACGCCTTGATGTACTGGAAAGCCAAGGCCGGAAGATATACGACCAAAGCACCGAGGCGCAGCGTTCAGAGAACAACGTCGTTTTTATATTTTTTTTAAAACGGTTGATTTTCACCAGAGACTGAAACGAGTGTTCAATATTGACGTTGAGACCTGCCGGATCTGCGGTGGTAACGCGAAGGTGGCCGTTCCTGCGCATCCATGCGCCCACGGCATTCGTGCGTCCTTGCACATCATTACTGGTATCGAAGACCCCGCGGTCATCAGCAAGATACTGAACTATCTGCAGGAGCAATCGCCCCTGGATTCAGGGGATGCTCAGGATACAAAGTAAGCTCAACAGTGTTTCAATCGCCGTGGGTGCGATGGAATAGGCCCTTTATTCGTCTTGCACCCATTGGTATCTTACTTGCTGTTATTTTCCATATTCGAAAATATGATTTATGGTTCAATATAGCTGCTCACGGATTTTCTATTCGGTTTGTATTTGCTAAATTAGGTGCTTGAAATACGCAACAAACCATATACAAACCGTTGTGTGTAATCACGAAACGGAAATTGAAATGAATAATAAATTTAGAGAAGAACAGAAATTTACACAATGGTGGCTTTGGTTGATTTTAGTCGGAATAGGAATTTTACCGATTTTCGGAATTTTCAAACAACTAATTATTGGGGGAAAGTTTGGAGATAAGCCAATGTCTGACTTCGGACTTATCCTTTTTAGTTTATTTATTTTTGCTCTAATAGCAATGTTCTGGTTTATGCGACTGAAAACTGAAATTGACCAAAAAGGAATACGAGTTAATTTCTTCCCTTTCACTAAAAAACAAGTAAGTTGGAAAGAAATAAGGAATACTGAAATTGTGAATTACGGTTTTGTTGGAGGCTGGGGAATACGACTTGGAACGAAATACGGAACTGTTTATAATACGAAAGGAAAAATCGGACTTGCTATTGAATTGAATAATGGAAAGAAATTTTTAATTGGAACTCAAAAAGAAACAGAACTAAATAGAATAATGAATGAAATAAAGCCAGCGGGTAACAAAGTACTTAAAAAATAGCGGTCTAAGTGCTTAAACCAAGCTTGGCCCGAAAATGACATCGACCTGGGAAAAGAACTCGTACGTATCCTGCATGACTTGCCGCCGGAGTCATGAAATCAACCGCGGAGAAGTAGCGTGCCTGTCGAAAACTGTTTGGCCAAGCACTGCTGACTTGCCTGCAATTCTACCGCACGCAACTACATGACAAGATTAGTCATATTCACGCGCATGCCTGGGGGGCAGGCTGAACCGGGTTGAATGTGGGAAAGTACTAAAGAAGCTAGCGCCTGACCTCAAAGGCGCGCAGCCAGGCGACTACCCTGGTCGATAACCCGCTTGGCGTCGAGTTCGTTGCCAACATCGGCGCCACTAATCACGTGGGTGGTAATGACCAGCGGCTTAACGACATCCGTTTGCATGATGATTGGTCTGCAATGTTCGATGCACCGACGGGTGCTTGACGCCTGGCGATGCGCAAACTTTAGGGTGCCATGGGCCAGATTTGACGATAGCTCACTCTGACTGGCATCTGATAGTTTCCGTAGACGCCGCATCGCAAGGACGCGATTGTGTTGCAGCTCTTGGCTGGCAAGGATACCGGTGAGAGAGAAGGATTGGTTCGTTTCAAACGTCACCGTCCGGAGCAAACGTTTCTCTATCGGCTTATCGAACAATACTATCCCGATTTCGAGATGAAATGGGCGTCAGAGGGCAGGGGTTTGCCGGACGACGTTCGTCGGGAG
>QIHS01000264.1 GCA_003229095.1 Woeseia sp.
TTGACTGAGGTTTTTGAACCACCACTTCTCCTGATTGTGGCGACACTTGTGCGTGAATATCCCAGCCATGCATCCCTCTCGAGAACGGTTTACCTTGCTGCCCGCAATGTTGAATATGAATCACTGGCATTCCTGCATGTCGAGCTGCACCAACTAGCGCCGCAACGTCTTGCAGCAAGATCGCGCCTTTTTCGATCGGTGGCATGATCTTGCCGTCAAAGCCGCACACCTGCATATCAATGACGAGTAATGCCGTTGATTCAATCATGACGAGTATTTATGACCTTGCAGGCTCGTCCTATATGCGAAACGCCAAGAACTTTCTTGCAGGACGAGCAAAAGTAAATATAGCGTCGACCCAGCCAGCCTTTGATTTGCTGATAGTGCAAGACTTTAACAATCTTTTCGCAATGTGGGCGAATCCGTGAATCGTCATTTCTTTCATCGAGCTCAATCAACTTGATCGACTCCTGTGTCGAAATACTGTGTCAGAAGACGAATTATCACGCATCCTCAACCACAACCGCAGTACCCACAGCGAGCAGTTCAGCGGCACCCGCCATCATCACAGACGTCGTAAATCGAGTTGCGATAATGGCATTCGCGCCTAGCGATTCGGCTTCGGCGACCATTCTGTCCAGGCTCTGCTCGCGGCTCTCTGCAATGAGTTTTGCGTATTCGTGAATCTCACCGCCAACGATGGTTCGCAGACCCGCCATGATGTCCTTGCCAATATGGCGTGCCCGAACTGTGTTGCCTCTGACCAGCCCGATTGTCTTGACAATTCTCTTGCGCGCGATTTCTTCGCTGGTTGTAATGATCATGTTCTAAATCTCCACGTCTTTGTACTTGTCCGTTTTTCGTTCGATCAACCGCTGCCGCAGGACGGATACAAAGAGTAACAGCATGCCGCCATACAAACCGCCGATTATCAGTTTCTCGACCTGCGTCAGCGTTGTTGGCTCAGTGAAAACTTCATACAGACCGGCTGCGCCCGCCAGCACTGCGCCGCCGAGTATCAAAAGCCAACCGATTCCGTAGCTCTTTTTTACCGCCGTGTCACTCATCGTTTCTCTCCATTCATCCTGACCAAGAGCGCTTAATTGTGAGCGACCTATTTTTTCGCGCAAGGCGCGAATCTCGTGAAGGCTGCTGTCGCATGCTTTGCAGTTTTCGCAATGCAATTGCACTCGCTGTTGTTCCTGCTGAGTAAGCTCTCCGTCGACAAACCCTGACAGCAATTCCCCGACGTGTTCGTCTATTCGTCTTTCCTCAGTCATCATATTTCCTGTAAGCCACAGCAAGTGCGACACGCGACCGATGCAATCGTGACATCACTGTGCCTGGCGCCACGTCGAGCACCTCAGCAATCTCACCATAAGAAAGATCCATGTAGTCTCTCAGGACCACGATCTGGCGTTGATCGGGTGAAATCGCAGCCAGTGCTAGTTTCAACACCCGATCCCGGTCAGCAATTTCTGCTGCTTTTTCGGGGCCCGGTCCGGCGTCTGTTAACTCGTCAGCGGGAAGATCAGCGGGTCGCCTGCGACGCAACAAATCGATGCAACGATTACGCACCAGGCGCAAAAACCAGGGTTTCAATGCTCCTTTTTCCGCTGCGTAGGCTTGTGGCCGTTCCAATACCGTGGTCAGTGCATCATGTACTGCGTCGGCTGCATCGTCGGAGTTGCCCATGATCTGTATTGCCAGTGCGTGTGCACCACTGCCAAGACTGACCAGTTCGTGTCTAATTTCCTTAGATTGCGTAAGCATCAGGATAAATACGCTCAGGACACGGCATTTATTCCCAAAATCCGCAAAAGAATCTTGAGAACGATGCAATTCGCGCCGCTATCGAGTGGAATCCACGTCCAGGAAATGTCCGGTATGCAGAAATGAAGCGGTATTTTCAATTACGGTGTCGCTGTTCATCAGCGAGAAATGCGAGTTCCTGACCACCAGAAAGTCCGCCATGCCGTCAGCCTTGGTCCGTTCAACGGTAACTTTGCCGTCATCGGCATCCGGCAACATTGCAGACATGAACGGATTGATTGATCCGGTGCCGGCAATCACGCCCAGTTCAAAGTCAATTGGCGCAAGTTGGGCCGGGATATCGTCCTCCTGTGTGCCCAGCTGCATACCGGCCTCGCCAGTGAACAGCTTTGCAATCGCCCAGTCACGCGCGCGATCGATGACCTCGCTGCCCCGATTGGGCGGTCCAAGCATGACGACTCGGCCCAGTTCAGGAATAGGTACTTGCTCGTGCGCAAACCTGAGCAAAATACCGCCCAGTGAATGTGTTACGAAATGTATCTTTGTAGCCCCGGTAAAGCGGCAGTCTGCGAGACCGCTGTCAACGGCCATTGGCGCAAGCCCCTCTACAGTGCCCTGTTGCGATGGGTAGTCAACATTGACCGTCGTGAAACCTTCCGCTTGCAGTGCTAGCGCCATCTTGTCCATGGCCCGCCAGCTGCGATTAAGGCCGTGCAGCAATACAACACACTCTGTCGCCCGATCGGACATCACCAATTCAGTGCGCGTTACACTGACACAACTCGCGAGCAAACCAGTGACCAAAAGTGCCGCCGCGGCCGGAATACGGAAGTTTTTGGCAATTGTACTCATGGACGAAATGATACCCGTTGGAACGATGGGCCGTAGTGCTGACGGAATTCTGCTGAACACCAAATCATGGCTGCCGGACAGCCAACAACTGATCGGCAGCGACAGCGTTCAGCACTGTCTGCGTGCCATCCGGCCAGAAAACAATGAGATCGACCGTCGTCGCCGCTTCCCACGTCGCGCGGGTCGAGCTGCTCCCAGCCAGTGACGTGAAATATATCGAGATCACCATCGTTGTCGTAATCACCGGCGGCAGCGCCCATGCCATTGCGATCGATCACAACATCACGAAAGGAATGATTCCAACCACTGGCCACCGAAATCTCCGAAAATGTCGTTTGTGGTACGAACGCGGCCGGTGGCGGAGGAGAAAAAGCCGGAGCGGCCGCTGGCGCACCATTGCCACCGCAAGATGTCAGAATTGAGGCAAGCAACACGGTAACAATCTGTTGATACCCGCTTTGACGTAACACCATTTGTCGTTCTCTCTTTTGCGTCAGGCGCCATTATATGATCGATACCCAGCGATTGTGAGACCATACGCGGACTACGTAATCAGGCCAAACCATGCTCCAGTCTTTAATCCTGTTTTCGCCGATTGTGTTGCCAGTATTTTTTTGGGCCTGGTATCACTACCATAAAGATCGCCATCTTCCTGAGCCAATCGGCCACCTGGTGCTTGCATTCGGCCTTGGGGTTGCGTCTTACTGGTTGGGAATCCTGATGTACGAGGGTCTGGGCCTCGTGGGTCTGCGCTTTGACGCATTCGAGCTTGCGGAGTCCGACCCGCTTGCATTGTTAGGCTATGCGCTGCTCGCCATTGGGCCAATCGAGCAACTCGCAAAGTTTGTTCCGTTCTTTTTCATCATCCTGCGCTTCGAGGAATTTGACGAACCCATCGACGGAATCATTTACGCCTCATTCATTGCACTGGGATTCGCGTTTGTTGAAAATCTTTACTACCTGCAATATATCACTGACATAGAGGCGCTGGCGCGAGGCTTCGCCGGACCATTGATTCACGTCGTATTTGCATCAATCTGGGGCTACCACGTCGGTCGGGCTTTTCTCTGTCGAAGACACTTGTTGCGGACTGTGTTCCTGAGCCTCGCCGCAACTGCTGTTTTACATGGGTCCTACGACTATCTGGTGATCGCAATGCCACCGTTTGCGTTGCCATTGTCTGCAGTATTAATTGCCACTGTCTGGATATGGCGCCTGTATCTGTTTCGGGACTTGCGCCGTGCAATGCAGAAATGAACGCTCAAGGCGAGCCCGCGTTTTTCGCCAGTTGGCGCGTGAGATCGGTTAAGGAATTGATTGGCTGAAGGATTTTCTGTACGAGTGGAATAACGGTGTCTATTTCCGAATGCAGAAAATTCTTTGGGCGATCAAAGATTAAGCGAAAGCGCGACAACTGGTGAAATATGCGGGCTGAGTCACACCAGTCACGGGAGGGCGTGTTACCCACGCATCGATTCAGAATCTATACTGCCCGTTTATACGGATTGAATTTGTCTTCATGAGTCCCGAATCGTTGGTCAACTCCATCTTCGAGTTGCAGCACTAGTGCATCTTCGAGTTGCAGCACCAGCTCATTATCCTCCATCAGCGCTTCGCAGCGTTTCTGAATGTTGGTGAGAGTAAGCGACACGCTCGAGTCCGATAACGACCTATTCATTTCCCTAAAAACCCCTGTCAGTTATTTTTTCATGCTGTCGCCATCTTGCGACAGGTGCACAAAAAGAGTATAGAACCCGCACCATCGCTAATATGTGACGGGAATCACAGTTCGCAGTCAAAAAATGCGCCGACCAGGCACATTATGCAATATTGGCAGGCAGTAACTATCTTGCAAGAGAAAGGGTCTGCAATCCAGGCCTTTTCTGTTTGCAGTTAGTGGTCTCTATTACGGCTTCAAACGGTCCACAATTTGCACCACAATCACCATACAAGCATGAGCACTTTACAGAAGCATCCGTCACAGCTCTCGCAAAGCCGTAGCAACCGGTATGCGCACGGCTCGAATCGCCGGGAAAAGACCGCCGACCAGCCCGATGAACACTGCTGCGATCAGCCCCTGCATGATGAGGTCGGCTGTCACAGCAAAATCAAATACCACCTGACTAAAACTTGCAGAATTCAGCGTTGAGACCGTGTAACCATTCAAAAACAACCAGGCAAGTCCACCGCCGAGTAATCCGCCAAACAATGAAAGCACGCCGGATTCAATGATGACCGATACCAGGATTGCCGGCGGACGAAAGCCAATGGCACGCAACGTGGCGATTTCACGTCCCCGGGCAGAAATAGAGGCATACATGGTGTTCAACGCCCCAAATATCGCGCCAATAGCCATTACGAATGTCAACGGGTAACCGATGCCCTCAATGATCCCCGTCATCTGGCGCGATTGCGAAGAATAAAAATCACGCTCGGTCACGACATCCACATTTATTCGCGGGTCGGCATCCAATGCGTCTTTCAGTGTCGCAATGGCATCCACTGATTCCAGTTTGACGCGCATTGACTGGAAATTATTGCCACGCCGATAAGCCGCCTGCACGGACCGCACATCGGCCCACAACTCCGATTCTGACACCTTGCCGCCATCTTCGAAGACACCCACCACGGTCCACTGAGTCGTGCCGAAGGGGATGGTCTGGCCAATTTCGAGCCCTACAAATTGCCGTTGCGCTGAATTCGTTTTTGCCAGGTTCGAACTGACGACCCTCGACCAGGCTTAAGCCCTCTTTAATACCGAATGCGCCTGGCTGTACCCCCCTGAGCGGCACATTCGCAGGCTGATTGGTCGATTTTTTGTCAACATTGACCACGACATAGAGTTCGGCGGACACCATGGGTGTATTGTTTTCTTTCATTACGCCCGGTGCACTACGCACGATTTGTACCTGGTCGCCAGATATCC
>QIHS01000182.1 GCA_003229095.1 Woeseia sp.
CCCCACCAGAGCTGACGACTGATACACCAGTCCTGGATGTTGTTCATCCATTCAAAGTAGGTCTTCGACCAATTCTCCGGAACGAATTTGATCCGACCGTCTTCGACCGCTTCAATTGCCGGTTTTGCAAGCGGCTTGATGTCTACGTACCACTGATCAGTCAGGTAGGGTTCGACAACAACACCGGAGCGATCTCCGCGCGGCAATTTCTGCAGATAATCCTCAACCTTATCCAGCAGGCCAAGCTGGTCGAAGTCTTGCACGATTTTCTTGCGCGCATCGTATCGGTCGAGCCCGCGGTAGGCTTCCGGTGCGGTATCGTTGATTGCCGCGTCATCGTTCAAAATGTTGTATTCAGGCAAGTCGTGCCGTTTGCCGATTTCGTAGTCGTTAAAATCGTGTGCCGGCGTGATCTTGACGCAGCCCGTACCAAATTCAGGGTCGACATAGTCATCAGCAATGATCGGGATGTGACGTCCGACCAGCGGCAGGACTATTTCCTGGCCAATAAGGTGCTGGTAGCGTTCATCGTCCGGATGAACAGCAACTGCGCTATCACCCAGCATGGTTTCCGGTCGTGTTGTGGCAACGATGAGGTGCCCGTCGCCGGAGGCAAGCGGGTAGCGAAAGTGCCACAGGTTGCCGGGTTCTTCTTCCTGTAGCACCTCGAGATCGGACAGCGCGGTATGCAGCTTAGGGTCCCAGTTGACGAGGCGCTTGCCGCGGTAGATCAGTCCTTCGTCATAGAGCCGGACAAATACTTCGATGACGGCCTCTGACAGATCGTCGTCCATCGTGAAACAGTCGCGTTCCCAGTCGACCGACGCGCCCAGGCGTCGCAGTTGCTTGCTGATTTGTCCGCCTGACTCATCTTTCCATTGCCACACACGTTCGACGAATTTCTCCCTGCCGAGATCAGTTCGCGAAGTACCTGCTTCATTGAGCTGGCGCTCGACCACCATTTGTGTGGCGATGCCAGCGTGGTCCATACCAGGTTGCCAGAGCGTTTTGTGTCCGCGCATGCGGTGATAGCGGATGAGCACATCCATGATCGTGTCAGAAAACGCATGGCCCATGTGCAGTGTGCCGGTGACGTTCGGTGGAGGGATGACAATGCAGTAGGGTTCTCCAATACCCGCGGGCGCAAACCAGCCATTGTGCTCCCAGCGCTCATACTGGCGCTGCTCTATGTCTTTAGGGCGGTAGGTTTTTTCCATTTGTGGACAGAACTAGAGTTTGTGAGTACCGAGTGTATGTCCCTGATCCCGGTAGTCAACAAAGCGTTGCCGGCTTTGCTGCAGGCTGTCTTCATCAGCGCTGACAACTTCCGCCACTCTCGCGAACGAGGCGCTGTTGTCGGCAATGGTATCGCCAAGGTTAATGAGCAGATCGGGATGAATTATCGGCAGTTTGTTGCAGGCAATTGTTACTGCAGATTGTTGCTCGCCAGACGACGAATCGATTATCTCATGCGGCACAAAACTGCCGTCCCGAAATGTCCAGAGAAGATCGTCCAGCATTTTTTCGCCTGCAGAATCTGCTACGCAGATGTGCACGCTGTTGTCGAGTCGCCAGGCTTTCTCCGCCAGCTTGCATGCAAACTGCGCGCGGGCCATGTCACCACGACCAGGCAGAATGTAGAAGTCGACTTGCGACACGTTCAGGGGATAGCGCGAGCGCGCTGCAAAACAAATTCCGACAGCATCGGGACCGGTCTGCCGGTGCTTCCTTTCCTTGCACCACTCAGCCAGGCTGTGCCGGCGATATCGAGATGTGCCCAGTTCATTCCTTCCGTGAAGTTGCTCAGGAAGCAGGCGGCCGTTATTGCGCCGCCATCACGACCGCCGATGTTCGCAAGGTCTGCAAAGTTACTCTTGAGCTGTTGATCGTATTCGTCAGAAATCGGCAGCTGCCAGGCGCGATCGTCTGCTGCAATGCCTGCAGATGTGATCTCGTTTGCGAGTTTGTCGCTGCGCGTCATCACTGCCGTGCGATGGCGACCGAGTGCAATAACGCAAGCACCGGTCAGCGTGGCAACATCGATGATGACTTCCGGTTTGAATCGTCGCGAATAAGTCAGCGCGTCGCACAAAATGAGCCGTCCTTCGGCATCCGTGTTGAGCACTTCAATCGTTTTTCCCGACATGCTGGTGATGATATCGCCGGGTCGTGTCGCCGTACCGCTCGGCAGGTTTTCGCAAGCGGGCACAACGACAGTGAGGTTAATCGACAGTTTGAGCTTGGCCACGACTGCCATCGTCGCAATGACAGCGGCAGCACCGCACATGTCGTACTTCATTTCATCCATGCCCGAGCCGGGTTTCAGGGAAATGCCGCCAGCGTCGAACGTAATACCTTTGCCGACCAACACCACAGGTTTGTCCCGTCCAGCACCGTTGTATTGCATAATGATGAATTTCGCTGGCAAGGTTGTGCCGCTGGTGACCGACAAGAAAGAATGCATGCCCAGTCTCTTGATCTCGGCTTCGCCCAATACTTTGGTCGTTACTTTCTTGTTTTGCCGGTCGATATGCTGTGCCGTTTTTGCGAGATAGGCAGGCGTGCAAATATTTGGCGGGAGGTTGCCGAGGTCTTTTGCCAATGACATTCCATCGACGATTGCCTGAGCGTGTTCTGCGCCGAGCTCGGCCTTTTTCGCCGCACTGCGTGAGGCAATAGCAAGACCGATTTTTTTCAGCGGTGCTGCACGTGGCTGCTTGCCACTTTTGGTTTCGGTAAACAGATAAAGCGCGCTGCCGATAGTCTCAACAGTATAACGGGCAAGATAGTAGGCGTCGGTATCAGCCACTTCTTCGACGTTGAGATAGCTGACCATGTCGAGAATCTTGCTGTCTTTTATGACACTCGCGACCGTCGCAACGGCTTTCCTGAACTGCGGGACAGCGAATCCTGATGCCTTACCCAAGCCTACGATGAGCACGCGTTGTGCCCGAACACCGGACATCCCTGCAATTAGCAAACTGCTGCCGGCTCTGCCGCTGACATCACCTTGTTTGACCAGTTTGCTGATCGCGCCCTGGCTTGCAGCGTCGACTTCTGTGGCACCGACACCGAGCTTGCCGTTTGCATATACGCCGATGACGACGCATCCTGCCGCGCGACGCGACGCGGAACTTGTGGTTGTGAAAAATTCCATACTCTAAAAGACTCCCGCTATCGCGTGGTTGGGCACAAGCACTTGCACGTTCACTGTATCGTGGCGGCTGACGTAAAACTTCAGGAGGTTCCGGCCTTGATTCTTGTTGGTCGTCAGCGGGTGCTTTGAGACCCGGGGACTGTCCCGGAGAAAACAAAAGCGGTAGTCTACCCGATCCGACCGGATATGGGGCATTTCAAACAGCCCAAATGTCAGTAAAATCACCGATATAGCCATGTTTCGCATACTTGATCGATACATTTTTCGCGAAATCGCCCAATCCTGGCTGGCGGTCACAACCGTATTGCTGGCTATCCTGCTGACGAACCAGTTTGCCCGCGTTCTCGGCGATGTTGCAAAGGACAAACTGCCCAAAGACGCCATATTCGAGATTATTGGTCTCACTGCCGTGCAATACCTGACGATCGTGGTGCCGATTGGGCTTTTTCTCGCGATCATGCTGGCGCTGGGTCGGCTCTATCATGACAGTGAAATGGCCGCCATGATGGCCTGCCGCGTCGGGCCGGCAGACGTTTATCGACCGTTATCGTGGTTGCTTGTGCCGCTCGCGCTGGCCGTCGGCTGGCTGGCGATGGAAGTGGCACCGAAGGCACTGGCCCAGATCGACCGTGTGAGTGTGGAGGCGCGACGCCAGGCAGATCTGTCGAGCATCGAGCCCGGGCGTTTCACCAGTAACAAACGCGAAGGCGCGGTGGTCTATGCGGAAAAAGTGACAGAGGAGGGCAGCATAGAAAATGTGTTCCTGCAGCGTCGTACCGAATCAGGTGTAGAGGTGGTGATTGCCGAGCGCGGCGAGCAGCGGGAGTCGGACGATCCTAATTTGCGTTTCTTCGTTTTACACGATGGACGCCGCTATGAGGGCATGCCCGGAACACTGCAGTTTCGCGTTATAGAATTTGCAGAACATGGCATACCCTATCGTTTGCCAAGTATTGAGGACCCGAAACCAGAGGCGCGAGCAATGAGAACTCGCGACCTGCTGTTATCGAATTCGATCGAAAACATGGCCGAATTGCACTGGCGAATTGGCATTCCACTGGCGACGCTGGTGCTCGGGCTTCTGGCTGTGCCATTGAGTCGTAGTCAGCCGCGCCAAGGGCGTTATGGACGGCTCGGCATCGGACTGCTGGTGTTTTTCATTTACTTTAACCTGTTAAGTGCAGGCAGGGCATGGCTCGAGCAAGGTGTTGTGCCTGCCTGGGTTGGGCTCTGGTGGGTACACGGGCTCATGCTGTCACTGGCACTCGCGATGCTCATGCTGCAAAACGGCGTGCATCGGCGAATTTTTGCAATGGGGAGCAGGACTTGACGCTGCTTTCGATTTACCTGATGCGGACAATTCTGGCGAGTACTTTGCTGGTGATGCTGGTACTGCTCTCTCTTGCGGGATTGTTTGAATTCATAGGGCAACTGGATTCGACGCAAGGTTCCTACGGCACACCACAAGCATTGTTGTATGCGATGTTGCGCTTACCGCAGTTGTCCTTTGAGATGTTGCCGATTGGCGCATTGATTGGCGCATTGCTGGGTCTGGGTGCACTGGCCAACAACAGCGAACTTGTCGTCATGCGAACAGCCGGATTATCCGTGGCAAAACTTGCCGGCATGGTCGGGCTGTCCGGCGCTGTACTGATGATTGTAATGGGCCTGGTTGGCGAGTTCATCGGCCCGCCGCTCGATTATTTTGCCCGCACCATGCGCGATGAGGCACGCTTCGACCAGGAGAACCGTGATTTCGGTAACGCAGCCTGGGTCAAAGATGGCCCGGTCATACTGCACCTTGAACGAATCAATTCGGACTTTGAGTTTGGCACTTTGTATATGTTTCGTTTTAACGAAGACAACACGCTGAAGTCAATTGCGAGAGCTGAGAATTCAGGCATCGATGATTTCGACAATTGGATCCTCGAGAGCTTCAAAGAAACAAGTTTCAATGACGATTCCGTCCAGGTTGTTGCGTCATCTGTCGCAGTGGAATCGTTTGATCTCGACGCAGATATGCTGGGAATAACGTTGGTAAAACCGGTGAGTCTGTCGGGCCGCGGTTTAATGAGTTATATCGCGTACCTGAAGAAAAACGACCTGGATTCGCAACGCTATGAAACCGAATTGTGGTCCAGGGTTTCCGTGACCCTGATGCCGATTCTTGCGTTGGCCTTTGTGTTTGGTTCGTTGCGGACGGCCGGATCTGGCGCTCGCCTGATGATTGGCGTATTGGTCGGGCTGGCATATTTCCTGGCAAGCGAGATGCTGGCAAATTCGGGGCAGGTCTTTCGGCTGAACCCGGCGATCATTACCTGGTTTCCGTCGCTGGCGTTGTTGGGTGTGACTGGGTTTGCACTAACCCGCGTGCGTTAGTCATCTTTCGGATAGTGTCGCAACCGCGTTCCTGATAGTCGGTCGTGCCAGGCAAGGCCGTCCTTGTCCCATAGTTGCCACCAGAAACCCAGGCCCGCAGGAATCAGCGACAAAATCGCGGCGAAAAACCGCACGCTTGCCTGTTTGAGGCTCGGTTTTTCTCCGTTGCTGGTTTCTATCTGCAAACGCCATGCCTGCATGCCGAGAGTGCGCCCCGGCTTTATCCAGAAGCCGACAAAAAACAGGTACATCACGAATAGCAGCGCTAACTGAAGTGTCAGGGTGCCAGGTTCGACGGCTTCGCTTGCTCGTATTGCGATAAATGGCACCGTTGTCATCGCCAACAACGCGAAAACGAGCAGACTGTCGTAAATCATTGCGCCAAATCGTCGCGCAAGGCCTGAGTTATGCATCGCTCGTTATCTCCTTATCACGTCGTTTGTATTCCCGGCCC
>QIHS01000008.1 GCA_003229095.1 Woeseia sp.
AGCAGGTACAAGACAATCGCCTTGCCGCCTGTAACGGTTGGGTAATGTTCGCTATCGGCTTCGTAGACTATCCATCCCTGCCCTTGTCCGTCGAATTTCGCACCTGCCGTTTCCGGAATAATCATGTCAATCTCGCCATTTGGATGACCGTGATATGGCCCGGCGAGATCCTGCATCTGTACAACATCGACAGAAAATCCATGCGTATCCGGGCCTGCCTTGATCACCCGTCCGAATTGAACGCCGCCCTGCTCGCGGTCGCAAAGCCAACCCTCGTCGATGCCCTGCCGGCACAAGGTCGCAAGATCGTCGAAGGCCTCACCACCCGGCGGAAAGCTTTCATTCAGAATTACCTGCAGATCGCCATCCAGTCTATTCTCGCCAATCCGTGCGGTAATCGTTGCAATTGCCTCTGCGAATGACTCCCGAGCACTCATCGGTCACACCTCATGCGGCTACTTTGACGTATTCAAAATTGCCGGGCTGGCCATTGATGCCTGCTTTTGGTGCAGCAATCCAGCTTGCGTATTTTCCAGCGTTCAATTCGGGCTGCATCAGGGACAGGATGTATTCGAGATCAGCGTCTGACGCCAGCCATTCAGTCTGGCGCTCATGCCATTCGTTTTCGGGAATTATGGTTCCCTTGTCATCTACGAACACATCCGAAAACTCACCAACTGCGCGGCTGAAGGCACGATGTGGCAGGCTAAGCGAATAGTCAATTTCGTACGTATCCAGAACCCTGTTCCAGCGTTTCATGACTTTTTCGCAATCATCGATGTAGTCGTCACAAAGGCGCGCATTAATCGCACTCAATGCCGGGGTGTCAACGATTTGTACGCTGCCATCTACCACTCTCGCCACTGGATAAGTACTGTTTTCCAACTGATGATCGTCGTCGATCCGCAGTTCACGAAACCGCCCTTTGAGTCCCGCGTGAAAGGAATTCGCGGCATTGGTTGAAATTTCAGCCTGAGTAGTGAAAGTTAATCTTCTTTTGAATCGTTGCAAGGTCAATAACACCGTACTTTCGCACGTCTTTGTCCGCCGGATCTGTAACGCCGTGCTCTTTCATAACTTCGCAGGTGCGTTGAATGACTCGCTCAACCCCGGTTCGACCGACGAACATATGGTGCCCCTCCTCCGTCAACATGAAGCGGGTCGTTCTCGCCAACGGGTCAAAACCGGATGTTGCCAGAGACTCCAGTTGCATCTTGCCGTCGCGGTCCGTGAATGTCGTAAACATAAAGAACGACAACCAGTCCGGCGTCTCCTCATTGAAGGCACCGAGGATGCGCGGTTTGTCAGCGTCACCCGAGGTTCGCAAAAGTAAATCTTCAGCTTCCTCCCTACCGTCACGACCAAAGTACTTTTGCAGCAGGTAAACCATCGCCCAGAGATGCCGGCCTTCTTCGACATTTACCTGAAACAGGTTTCGCATATCGTAAAGTGACGGTGCGGTTGCCCCAAGATATCGTTGCTGCTCAACAGAGGCGGGCTCGGTATCGCCCTGAATGACGATCAGACGACGCAACATTGAACGGTATTCACCAGGAACCTCCTGCCAGACGGGTTCACCTTTGTGACGACCGAACGCAATCTTTCTGCCTTCCTCCTGCGGCGCCAGCAATATTCCCCAGCGATATTCAGGCATCTTCACATAGCCAAATTTTGCCCAACCCTCGGCGTCGACTCCCACTGCGGTACGCAGATAGACTTCGTTGTCCTGGAACCCGACCGGCCCACTGGCTTTCCACCACTTGATGTATTTGGGATACCAGTCTTCAAGCGCACGCTTAAGCCGCTGGTCCGAAGCCAGGTCAACATTATTTGGAATCAACGCTGTGTAGTCTACGTCAGACATGATTAAACTCTCCCACGTTCGTAAACGGCACGCCTGCCGGTGCCATAAAGCTTTAGCGCGCCGGACTCGCCGGCGGCGTTCGGCCGTTGAAATATCCAGTTCTGCCACGCACTCAAGCGGCCAAAAATCTTTGTTTCCAGCGTTTCCGGGCCGGCAAAGCGTAAATTTGCCTCCATGCCGGTCAGCGCATCGGGTGAGAAACTGGCGCGCTCTTCCAAAAGCAGCCGTATCTCGTCTTCCCAGTCAATGTCATCGGGTGCGTAGGTAATCAGGCCAGCGTCCAGCGCTGCCTGCGCGTCAAGCTGCTGTCCTACAAGTGCGTGTGCGTTCTTGAGACTGTCGCTTTCGCCAAGGAAACGCGTCTCGAGACGCGTGAGTCCGTTAGGCATTCGCAATGCACCAAAACTCAATTCAGACAGGCAGATCTCCGGCGCCGGTCGGTCATCCATCTGCCCATCCAGCATGTAGCTGCGATCAACAGCAAACAGGAGGTCCGCCAGCATGCCGACAAAGCAACTTCCCGGTTCTACAAAAGCAAAGGTCGTCCGCGAGGTCACATCCAGTCGTTTGTAGGTACGCTGCATATACAGCAGGATTTCACGCACTAACCAGTTGTCCTGGTTGGCAACGAGCAAATCGTCATAAGCAGCGATACGACTGCCGTCACCCGATGTTTTAATTATCAGTGTACCCAGCGTCGGTTCATTGAATCTGAGGTGAAGCAATGCGTCGTCGATCTCACGAATGACCGCAAGCGGCCAAAACTTCGCGCCCTCCTCTTTCAGGGCAACGACATCAACCGGCGCATCGCTGGCAGGCGCCTGAATTTCCATGGTTGCGGTTCGCGCGGTTCGATCGAGCGAGACCAAGACATGGGGATAGCGAATGACGTCGTCTTCTTCGACTCGCTCAATACGCTCAAGCCGAATGCCATTTTCACCTTTGGGACGATCAGATTCCACAGCAAGCTCTGTGGCCTTTTCGGTAACGCGCGCATCGAATTTCGATCGCGGCACCATTTCATCAATCAAACGCCAGTCAACCGCGCGCTTACCCTTCATGCCCTCTTCAACGGTACAAAACACATCGGCCAGATCCCGACGAACTTTGCGTTTGTCGACAATTCGAGTCAAACCACCGGTGCCGGGGAGAACTGCCAGCAGCGGCACCTCCGGTAAGGACACGGCGGCATTGCCATCGTCTATAAGCATCAGATACTCGGTTGCCAACGCAAGTTCGTAGCCGCCACCTGCCGCAGTGCCATTCAATGCCGAAATGTAAGTCTGGCGGGAGAAATTGCTCGCATCTTCAATAGAATTTCGGGTTTCGTTCGTGAATTTGCAAAAATTCACTTTGTGCGAATGACTGGAAAGCCCGAGCATGCGTATATTTGCGCCGGCACAAAACATACCTTCGATGCCGGATGTGATCACCACAACGCGGACTTCCGGGTGTTCGAAGCGCAGCCGTTGCACGGCGTCGTACAACTCGATATCGACGCCGATGTCGTAGGAATTCAGTTTGAGCTCATATCCGGCAGCGCTTGGGCTGTCCTCATCAATGGCCATAATAAGCCTGGCCACCGGCCCCTCGATGGAGATGCTCCAGTGTTTGTAGTTTTCCGGCGTCGTACGAAAATCGAGCGCTGAAGCTGGTTGCTGAATCATGTCCATTTTTTCTGCACTATAATGCCGTTATCTGTTACTATTAACGAATAACATGCATGATAGTATACTTCCCTCAACAATGCAGCAAGGCTCAGGCCGCCAGGATCCCGATCCAGGAATGACAATATCCACCCTCCCTGAAGCAAAAGAAATTGAGCCCAGCCGGCTGTTGAGCGCCCTTGGCGACCGCGTACGGCTGCTGCGAGCGCAACGTGGCATGACGCGAAAACGGCTGGCGCAGGGCTCCGGTGTTTCAGAGCGCTACCTGGCGCAACTTGAGCAGGGACACGGCAATATTTCGGTGCTGTTACTGGCCCGGGTCGCGACGGCGCTTCGAACAGACCCCGGCGACCTGTTGCAGGCACATAAATACCAAAGTCATGAAGAAGTGTTGATCACGGATCTGCTGCATGAGCTGGAACCTGATTCTCACGGTGCAGTCCTGAAAATCCTGACCGAGCAGTTTTCAGCGCCGATTGAGTCACGGCGACGAATCGCGCTGGTCGGCCTCCGAGGCGCTGGAAAAACAAGCCAGGGAACACTGCTGGCGAAACACCTCAAATCGCCGTTTGTGCATCTGGGCAGCGAAATTGAGGTGCTCGCCGGCATGAGTACCTCAGAGATCTTTTCTTTATCCGGTCAAACGGGTTATAAGCGGCTGGAGGACAAGGCGCTAATGCAAACGTTGGGTCGTTACGACCGATGCGTCATCGAAACCGGCGGCAGCATCGTGCTCGATCCGAGACTGCTCAATACACTGTTGACGACGTGTTTTGTCATCTGGTTACATGCAAAGCCGGAAGAATACATGCGACGCCTCATCGCTGAGGGCGATGTTCGACCGATGGAAAATCAAAGTGATGCGATATCCGATCTGCGCCGGATTTTGTCGGAGCGTGACGAATACTATGCGAAAGCACATGCGTCCATTGATACCAATGGCAAAACCATCAAGGAATGCGTAACCGAGTTGATTCGAATTACGCCGACGGGAATAAAAAGAAACATGAATGACGCACTGGAAGTCTGACGAATGCCGAAAATTACTTATATCGAATTCGGTGGCGCGTCGCATGAGGTTGATGTCGCAACCGGCCTGACTGTCATGGAAGGTGCAATTGACAACAATATTCCGGGCATCGAGGCTGAATGTGGTGGCGCCTGCAGTTGTGCGACCTGTCACGTCTATGTCGACCCGGCATGGACAAGTGTCACTGGCACAGCAGAGCATTTAGAACAGGATATGCTTGAATGCGCGATGGACTTGCAGGACTCGAGTCGCCTGAGTTGTCAGATTGAAGTCAGCGACGAACTCGATGGTTTGGTCGTTCGCTTGCCGGAACTGCAGATTTAAACTGCTATTGAATTTAAGAGGAGAGCATTCCACATGACGTTTGTCGTAACAGAGAGCTGTATCAAATGTAAGTTGACCGATTGCGTCGAGGTTTGTCCGGTCGATTGCTTTCATGAGGGTCCGAACATGCTGGTCATTGACCCTGACGAATGCATTGACTGCACGTTGTGTGAGCCGGAATGCCCGGTGGAGGCAATCTACTCTGAAGATGAATTGCCCGATGATCAGCAACAGTTTCTCGCATTGAACGAGGAGTTGTCACAGAAATGGCCGGTAATCGCGGAAATGAAAGACGCGCCGGAGGATGAGAACGAATGGCGCGAGGTCAAAGAAAAACTTCAATATCTTGAGCGCTGAAACGATGCCAGTAGTCAAACATCAAATGGTATCTGACGTTGACTGAAGCGCTGCATCCACATTTGAGCGTTCTGCTTCAGCAAGCAGTCGAAAACAATGCGCCGGAGCTGTGTACTTTTCCAATTGAAAAAGCCCGCAAACTTTACCAGGTCAACGCTGCAACACTGGCCAGCGAGCCACCGAAAATCGGCAAGACCCAAGACAAGACAATTATCGGTGAAGATGGAGATTTGCCGCTACGCATCTATTGGCCTGACGAATGCCGGGAATCCGGATTGCCGGTTCTCGTGTATTTTCATGGCGGCGGCTGGTGCCTCGGCAATATCGATAGTTATGATCATATCTGCCGCTGGCTTGCTGCTCATTCGGGCTGCGTGGTTGTATCGGTCAACTACCGAATGGGCCCGGAACATCAATTTCCGGCCGCTGTCGATGACGCGATTCTCACAACTCAATGGGTCGCGGACAACGCAGCGGACATCGGTGTCGATGCCGAAAGAATTGGCGTTGGTGGCGATAGCGCGGGCGCCAATCTCGCCGCAGTTGTCGCGTTGATAATGCGGGACAAACCAACCGTTTCGATCAAAGCTCAATTGCTGATTTATCCCGCTACTGACATGAGAATGTCGGCGGAGTCTCATCAGACATTGGGAGAAGGATACCGACTGACTCGATCGATGATGGTCTGGTCCGTTGTCAATTATCTGCGCGATGGTAGCAATGTTTTTGATTTTCGTGCGTCTCCCCTGCTCGCCAATGACCATGCAAACCTGCCGCCGGCGATGGTACTGACTGCAGGGTTTGACCCGCTACGTGACGAGGGAGAAGCCTACGCAAACAAATTGCGTGATTCCGGCGTCCCGGTTGAATACGTTTGTTACGCGGACATGATCCATGGGTTTATT
>QIHS01000395.1 GCA_003229095.1 Woeseia sp.
CAGATGGCAGGCCTTCCGCGATCGATTCACACGTGAAAGCCTTTATGGCCGAGCTCGGCCAGTTCAACCTGCCGGTTGAATCAGTCGATGAACGGTATTCTTCACTCGAAGCGGCAGGCATTTTGAAAAAGCAACGTGCCGACGGTCTGCGTGGCCGACTCAGCAAAGCGTCAATCGATTCGGGCTCTGCCATCCTGATTGCCGAACGCTGGCTGAAAAAAGAGATTTAATCAGAGTAGAATGCGGGCCCGATGCCCGATTCCAGAACAAGCGATGCAAGCGAATTACAACTGACCGCAGACGGCCAACTGCGCCATCTGCTCACGCTCCGTGGTCTGAGCAGGGATCAACTAACGGCGTTACTCGATCGAGCCGACGCCTTCGTGAGCACCCCAGGCAGCGCAGTCATGCGCTCCGACACATTGCAGGGCAGAACAGTTGCCAACCTGTTTTTCGAAGCAAGTACCCGTACGCGCGCGTCTTTCGAACTGGCAACAAGGCGTCTCGGCGGCGATATCCTGAACCTCGACATTCAAACCTCATCCAGCGCCAAAGGCGAGACCGTTCTTGACACTATCTCTACGTTGATGGCAATGAATGTGGACGTGTTTGTGGTGCGCAGCGGCCGTACTAACACCCATGCCGACATTGCTCGCCATGTAAACGAACATGTCAGCATCCTGAATGCCGGGGAATCTGTCATCTCCCACCCGACACAAGGCTTGCTTGACTTGCTGACGATTCGTCGCAAAAAAGGGCCCTTCGAAAACCTCGTCGTTACTATAGTCGGTGACGTTGCCCATTCGCGCGTTGCGCAGTCTGCGATGCAGGGCCTCGTCACAATGGGTGTCGGAGAACTCCGCGTAGTCACGCCGCCTTCGCTCGCGCCTGGCCCGGATTGTGTCCACGAAGCAAGAATCCTGACCAGTCTGAGCGAGGGACTGCATGGCGCTGATGTCGTCATGGCACTGCGAATTCAAAAGGAACGATTCACTCACAACGAAGGCATTCCGGATGTCGATGCCTATTTCTCTGAATACGGCCTGACCCAAAAACGCATGCAACAAGCCGCCAAAGACGCCATCGTGATGCATCCAGGACCGATGAACCGCGGCGTTGAAATAGAGGCGTCGCTGGCAGATGGACCGAGTTCAGTCATTTCGGAACAGGTACGCAACGGCGTTGCCGTACGCATGGCGGTTCTTGAAGCGGTGACAAACCGAAAACCGTAATGACTGGCGCACAACAAAATCGCAACACTATCTACGTAGAAGACGCAGCGATAACCGACGTCAGAATTTTCCCGGACAACCAGTTCATCATGCGGCTAAACGCGCCAAGATGTGCGAGAACTGCAACGCCCGGCAGTTTCATTTTTATTCGGTGCGACGAATCTATTTCAATGCGCCGCCCATTGTCGATCATGCGAGCCGACGCCACGAATGGCTGGGTAGAAATTCTATTCAAGATCGTCGGCGCTGGCATGCTCGCGCTCAGCAAGCAGCAACGTGGCGATACCGTCAGCATTATAGGCCCGGTAGGGCAAGGCTTTGAGCCTTTTCCCGAGCGGCGGCTGCCGCTTCTGATCGGCGGCGGCGTTGGCATCCCGCCGATGGTATTTCTCGCGGAAATGCTGAAAAACGACTACCCGGGTTGCCGGCCGCTGGTAATCATGGGATCAGAGATTCCGTTCCCCTTCGAGCTATCCCAATCAAAGCTTGTGACACCATGGCTGGCCAAGAATGTGAACAGCACCATGCCGTTACTGGAGGACTGGGGCATCCCGACCCGCCTGGCCAGTCTGCAAAATTACGACGGCTGTTTCGACGGTTACGTTACAGACCTCGCGAGAGACTGGCTCAACACTCTGGCGGCGGATGAGTTGGCGCAGGTCGAGATATTTGCCTGCGGACCAACACCCATGCTAAAAGCAGTCGCATTGCTGGCGCAGGAGTTCAATCTGCGCTGTGAGGTTTCGCTGGAAGAATTCATGGCGTGCGCAGTTGGCGGTTGTGCCGGGTGCGCAGTGTCGGTGAAAGGAGATGACGGCACCATCGCTATGCGAAGAGTTTGTGTCGATGGTCCCGTGTTCGACGCGGCAACAGTGTTTGGCGGGTAGACCAACATGCTGAAAGATTTCGAGCGCTACCCGCTGACATTCGGTCCAACACCGATCGAAAAACTCGATCGTTTATCCACGCACCTCGGTGGCGACGTCGAGATTTACGCTAAACGCGAAGACTGCAATTCCGGCCTGGCATTCGGCGGCAACAAGGTGCGCAAGCTGGAATATATCGTGCCCGACGCGATTGCCTGCGGTGCCGACACCCTGGTTACGATTGGCGGCGTGCAATCCAATCACACCCGCCAGGTGGCTGCCGTTGCAGCGAAAATCGGCATGAAATGCCGTCTCGTTCAGGAAAGTTGGGTACCGTTTCAGGATGCGGTTTACGATCGTGTCGGCAATATTCTGCTGTCGCGCGTGATGGGCGCGGAAATCGAACTGGTCGACCAGGGCTTCGATATAGGTATCCGCGAAAGCTGGGAACGAGCGCTCGAAGACGTCACAGACCGCGGCGGCAAACCCTATGCAATTCCTGCCGGCGCATCTACACACCGTTTGGGCGGGCTTGGTTTTGTTGGCTTCGCCGAAGAATTACGGGCACAGGAAAAAGAGCTGGATTTCAGCTTCGACTATATTGTCGTTTGTACCGTTACCGGATCAACACACGCAGGAATGGTGGTCGGTTTTGCACAAGATGGTCGGGCACAAAATGTAATCGGCATCGATGCATCGTGCACCCCTGAGCAAACGCATGCGCAAGTTCTCGATATCGCACAAAAAACAGCTGATCTCATTGACCCGAGCATCGTCATCAGTGCCAAAGATATTGTCCTTAAAACCGAATACGCCTACCCGATTTATGGTGTGCCATCAGATGAAACCAACGATGCCATTCGCTTGTGTGCACGGCTGGAAGGCATGCTGACCGACCCGGTCTACGAAGGTAAATCCATGCAGGGCATGATTGACCTCGTTAGGAAGGGTTTTTTCGAGCGCGGCTCGAAAGTGCTCTACGCCCATCTGGGTGGTGTGCCGGCGATTAATGGCTACAGTTATATATATCGAAATGGCTGAGATTTTCTGTAGAAAACACTAACCGCCAAAATTAACTTTCGCTTCCAGATTTGCCCGCGAGTCGGCATTCGTCATTGCCTCCTCAAGCGTAATCGTGCCTGCCTTGTACAATCCCAGCAACGCCTCGTCAAAGTTTTGCATGCCCTTTTCGGCACTGTCACGCAGCGCCTCTTTCAGTTCGGTGATATCTCCCTTCAGGATCAGATCCTTGATATGCGGCGTGTTGATCATCAGTTCAACGGCCGCAACACGCTTGCCGGTACGTGCCCGAACAAGGCGTTGCGAAAGAATCGCGCGAAGATAATGTGCCAGATCCATGAATACCTGCGCGTGTTGTTCCTGAGGAAACATGTTGATAATGCGATCCAGCGTTTCCGGCGCGTTGTTCGAGTGCAATGTCGCCAACACCAGGTGTCCGGTGCCTGCCATATCAATGGCGGACTGCATTGACTCACGATCTCGTATCTCACCGATCTGCAGTACATCCGGGGCGGCGCGCATTGCGCTCTTCAATGCACGCGCATACGACTTGGTGTCCAGTCCGATCTCACGCTGATTGACGATTGATTTTTTGTTGGGATGCAGGAACTCAATGGGATCTTCGATCGTAATAATATGTGACGAGGTTTTCTCGTTGCGGTGATTGAGCATCGCAGCAAGCGTCGTCGATTTGCCGCTGCCCGTCGCACCGACCATCAGCACCAGGCCCCGGCGCAACATTACCAACTCTTCCATTTGCACTGGCATGCCTAATTCTGCAAGCGTTGGCAGCTCGGCAGTAATATAGCGTAATACCATCGATACGTTGCCACGCTGATGAAATACGTTAACCCGAAACCGGCCAAGACCTGATTCCGATATCGCAAAATCGATTTCGAGTTCGCGTGTAAACGTATCAAGCTGGTCATCATTCATCAGTTCAAAGGCAGCCTGCTTAACCATTTTCGGCGTCATCTCAAGCTTGTTGACTGGCATGATCTTGCCATCGATTTTGATTTTGGCGGGCGCAAATGGTGCAAAGAAAAGATCAGACGCCTTTTTCTCTACCATCAATTTAAAAAGTGGTTTTACATTCATTGCTCTTATTCAGTCCGTTCTACGTCTAAAAGAAATTTATTCATATGTATTGGCTGAGTCTTCGTCCATAATTCGCAGACTTTCGGACTGTCGGTCAGCGATCGCTGATTCCCGCTTGCTCTCCAGTTTGACGCGCAACCTGAGTTCATTCTTGGAATCCGCATTACGCATTGCTTCCTCGTAGGAAATGGCACCCTCTTCGTACAGAGCAAAAAGTGACTGGTCAAAAGTCTGCATACCAAGGCGTGTGGATTTAGCCATTATTTCCTTGATCAGGCCCACCTCACCTTTGAAAATAAGATCGGCGATGAGCGGCGAGTTAAGCATGATTTCCATGCTCGCGACGCGGCCAATGCCGGTCTCTCGTGGAATCAGTCGCTGCGAAATAAACGCTTTCGTGTTTAGCGACAGGTCCATCAGCAGTTGCTGGCGTCGCTCTTCCGAGAAGAAGTTGATTATCCGGTCAAGCGCCTGATTGGCACTGTTCGCATGCAAAGTGGCGAGACAGAGGTGCCCGGTTTCCGCGAACTGAATACCGTACTCCATCGTTTCACGATCACGAATCTCGCCAATCATGATGACGTCGGGCGCCTGTCGCAAAGTATTCTTCAATGCCGCATGCCAGGAATCGGTATCCACGCCGACTTCGCGCTGCGTAATAACACAGCCGTTGTGCGGGTGAACGAACTCGACCGGATCTTCGATCGATACGATATGCCCCCTTGAATTCTCGTTGCGATGGCCAATCATTGCAGCCAGCGTGGTCGATTTGCCGGAGCCGGTACCGCCAACAACGATGACCAGACCGCGCTTGTTCATAACGACATCTTTCAGGATGGGCGGCAGGTCCATTCCCTCCAGCGTGGGAATCTCGGTCGTAATCGTGCGCAGAACCGCACCTACCATGCCCTGCTGGATAAACGCGCTGACCCGAAAGCGGCCGATACCCTGCGGGGCAATCGCAAAATTACATTCTTTGGTCGCGTCGAATTCTTTGATCTGCTTGTCGTTCATGATCGACCGAACCATCATTGCCGATTGGTCGCCATCGACTTTTATCGCTGGCGGAAACCCGTTGGTAAGAAAAAGATCAGAGCCGTCTTTCTCAACCATTTTCTTGAGCAGGTTTTGCGTCAACCTCACTGCTTGTTCGCGTTCCATCTAACACTTCTCCTGTCGGGCATCCGCCCTTCCCGTCCGTCCGCTCGCCCAGAACTAATCAGAGGCTCCCTAGAAATTCTCTTTCATTACGGCGCGGAACCTCGCCTCTTCCTTGTTTATCAAACCCTTGGCCATTAATTCAGCCAGATTCTGATCGAGTGTTTGCATGCCCAATCCCTGGCCAGTCTGGATCGCCGAGTACATCTGTGCAATTTTTCCTTCCCGAATCAGGTTTCGAATCGCTGGCGTGCCGATCATTATTTCGTGCGCCGCAATTCGTCCGCCGCCCACTTTCTTGAGCAGGGTCTGCGAAATAACCGCACGCAACGATTCGGACAACATCGCACGCACCATTTCTTTTTCCGCCGCAGGGAACACGTCCACGATTCGGTCGATCGTCTTGGCCGCAGAACTCGTATGCAGGGTACCGAATAC
The DNA here is from genome assembly GCA_003229095.1 of Woeseia sp. Taxonomy (GTDB): domain Bacteria; phylum Pseudomonadota; class Gammaproteobacteria; order Steroidobacterales; family Woeseiaceae; genus SZUA-117. The sequence continues at coordinate 5,813 of QIHS01000395.1, forward strand.
GAGGTGACCGGTTTCCGCACCCGTGAGCGCGAGGCGAATCGTTTCCAGGTCACGAAGCTCGCCAACCATAATCACGTCAGGATCCTCGCGAAGCGCAGAACGCAATGCTTCATTGAAGCCAAGCGTATCGCGATGCACTTCGCGCTGATTGATCAAGGACTTCTTGCACTCATGTACAAACTCGATCGGATCCTCGATAGTCAGAATGTGATCGGGCTTGTTGTCGTTGATGTAGTCAACCATAGCCGCCAGGGTCGTCGATTTGCCACTACCCGTTGGCCCGGTGACCAGTACGATCCCGCGCGGTAACATCGCGACATCCTTGAAAATTGCGGGTGCTCCCAGATCATCCAGTGACAGAATTTCTGAGGGAATGGTTCTGAATACGGCCGCGGAGCCTCGATTTTGATTAAACGCATTGACCCTGAATCGCGCAAGCTTCGGAATTTCGAATGAGAAGTCTGTCTCCAGAAACTCTTCGTAGTCCTTGCGCTGCTTGTCATTCATGATGTCGTACACCATGCTGTTGACGTCTTTATGGGTCAGCGCCGGCATATTAATACGCTTGATGTCACCGTCGACACGAATCATCGGCGGAACCCCACCGGAGAGGTGAAGATCGGATGCGTTATTCTTTACCGTGAACGACAATAACTGGGCAACGTCAACGGCCATACTGATTCCTCAATTTCTGGTTGGTCCGACTTACCATAACCCGGACCCAATGGCTGCCTAGTATAACCAAGCACCCGGAGCAAAACGTGATTAGAGTCACGGAAAACTTTCGAGAAACGCAGCAATTGCTGGCCGCGGCGGCCGCGGATGCGGCGCGTCCTGCCGACCAGATACGGTTACTTGCAGTCAGCAAGAAAAAGCCCCTGGAAGACATTCTGGCGCTTGCTACCGCCGGCCAGCGCGATTTTGGCGAAAATTTCGTTCAGGAAAGCCTGCAGAAGATCAATAGTACGGCGCGGGATGACCTCAAATGGCATTTCATCGGCCACTTGCAGGCCAACAAGACCAAAGTGGTTGCCGAACATTTTCACTGGGTGCATACGATCGACCGCCTGAAAATCGCACAGCGGCTTTCGAAGCAACGTCCCTATTACGCGGGCGACCTGAATGTGTGCATTGAGGTGAATATTGACAACGAGCCGCAAAAATCCGGCGTGCCACCTGCGGATGTGCCACTACTGGCAGCCGCGATTGCGGAACTCCCCCGGCTCAAACTACGTGGACTCATGTGCCTGCCGGCCATACGGCAGGACTTCGAAGAACAGCGAAAACCGTTTGCCGCACTGCGCGAATTGCTCGAGGGATTGCGCTCGGACGGTCTGGAACTCGATACGCTTTCAATGGGCATGTCGGCAGACTATGCTGCCGCCATTCAGGAGGGCGCCACGATTGTGCGCGTCGGCACGGCTATTTTCGGCGCAAGATCATGACCGTTGCAGTCCTCATTATGGAAACCGGCGGCCCAACAAGCGTATCTGGAGCGGATAAATGATCGGCAACAAGGTGGGTCTGATCGGCGGAGGCAACATGGCCCGCGCTATCGGCGGTGGATTGCTGCGTGGCGGCATGCACGCAACCGACCTGATGATTGCTGAGCCACAGCCCGATCAGTGCGCTTTTCTCCGCAAAGAGCTTTATGGCGCCATGGTGACGGAGGATAACGCCGCTGTTGCCCAGTCCGCGGAAGTATTGCTTTTTGCGGTGAAACCACAAATTCTCCGATCGGTCTGTGAAGACCTGGCACCGATCGTGGGGCAAACCCGGCCACTGGTCATGTCCATCGCGGCCGGACCGAGAATCGATGACATCGATGCCTGGCTGGGTGGCGGCCAATCTATTGTTCGTGTGATGCCAAACCAGCCCGCACTGATCGATCAGGGCATCTCTGCCTTGTTTGCAAATGAACGAACCAGCATTGCCCATCGTAATCTTGCCGAGGAAATCATGACAGCAGTAGGCCAGGCTGTGTGGCTTGATTCCGAATCTAAAATGGATGCAGTTACCGCAGTGTCGGGCACCGGCCCAT
>QIHS01000238.1 GCA_003229095.1 Woeseia sp.
ATCGGCGACTACCGGTTTGGCACCAATCCTGATCAGCCAATGACAGTGCACATGTGCTACGTGCCGTATTTTTCTGATATTCAGGGCCCGGATCAGTGGCGTGCAGGCAGGCGAAAGATGCTTGAGATGCCATTCAGCGAATTTGAGTACAACGTGAAAAATCAGCTGGATCAGGCCCTGGGTGGGGCGGGTTTTGACGCCGAGCACGATATTCACGCGATTACGGTGAACCGCTGGGCGCATGGCTATTCTTACAGTTCAGGACTCATCTGGGAGCAGGAGTACGCATCGGAGAGCGACAAACCGTGGGTCAGAGGCCGCAAACCACTCGGTCATATCTCAATCGCGAATTCCGATGCAGATGCTGCAGCAAATACCGACGCCGCCATCACGCAGGCGTATCGCGCGGTGCAGGAATTAGTCAAGAGTTAGCAATGCACTAGTGCTCTTCGAGCCAACCATGATAGGTAACGACATTGCCCACGAACGGCAGCGTAATCTCAACATGAAAAATGAATTTCCCATCGACAACGGTTTCGAATATTTCGCCGTTTGGCATTAGCACCGCCGGCATTGGCATGCCGAGAAAAGTCCATCGCCGCGGGACGTAGCGTAATACATCACCATTGGTGACCAGTGCCATGCCGAGACGGATCGGGCCGAAGCGCTCGCACATCAATGCTGCAAGCCAGCCATTCCCGACACTCATCTCGCTGGAAAATGCGTGTCCGGCAAAATTGCGCCGCCAGGTTTCTCGTTCACCGTCTGTTGCTATTTCGACAGTGACATTGACGTTTTTGCCCGCCTTTGGAAAACCTGCGAACCAGCCGACCATTCTCGACAGCAGCGACTTGCCTCGTGTGACCGATGCGCGGCCGCTAAACCTGGCATTCGCACTGATGTCGTGCAGGGTTTGGATCGGCGCGCGCAATTCGCCCCACGCTGCGCCGAGGACCCGTTGAAACAACGGCATATCAGCCGGCAGTGGTAGTGAGCGTTCGCCTGATACGATGTCCAGATCAGCGAACATGGGCTGGTAGTCTGCAAAGTCCAGAGCATCTTTGGCCGGCCTTGCACCGGCCTCCGGGATTTGCCCATCCAGATATTTTCGAATGATCAGGTTCGCTGCCAGTGCGGGCACCGTGGGACCGTCATTGCCTTCCGCGATCAGGTGCCAGGACCGCTGTACCTGCTGGCCGTTTGCGTCAACACCCTGTACTTCCACAAACATTCCACTGCGGTTCTCGCCCCAGCTCATTCGATTCATTACGAAATGCATAATGCGCGCCAGAGGCGTTAGCGCAGGCAAGACGCCTGCTTTCACACCGTGTGAAAGCAGACGAAGAAACCAGTGATAAAACGCGGGTAATGTTGACACGCCGAACCAGGTGTTGCTGACAGGCTTATCCAACTCAGCAAGCAATTTCAAATCAGGAACGTCGATCAACGAAAAGGTCATCGGTGGCAGGGGAATGTGACCAGGCGGAGCAATTGTGAATTTTTTCGTGTTGGTAAAAGTATGCCGTTGATCATCGCGACCATTGAGAACAACAGTCACCGGTTTGCCGGCATAACTGGCAATTGCCCGCACAACACTCCTGCCCATTCCCGCATGAGGGGAGGGCGCAATTCCACACGCAACGGATTCGACACAAGCAAGATCAATGCTCAGATTATTGGCGACTGCAGAAGACAAAACCGGGCAGGTGCTCACGCCGGCGAGAACGAATACTCGTTTTTCCTTCGCCGCGCCATCAAGCGCGGAAATATTTGAAACAAAGTCGCTGCTATCTGCGAGATCGAGATAGTGCGCGCCATTTTCAATGGCAGCTTCGGCGACCCGGAACGGGTTCTTGCCGTAAGCCTGGAACGGGCCGGACGCATCAATGACGATATCGGGGGCAATATCCTCGATTTGTTGTCTGACATCGCCGTTCCGGTCGAATTGCTGCGGGACAAGGCTGGCATCCGCAGTAAGCGAGTCGATGAAGGCAGTCGCCTTGTGTACCGAGCGGCCAGCGACAAGAATCGTTAATTCGGCCCGGTCACGGAGGAGAGCAACCAGGCGCCCTCCGAAGGTGCCATAACCACCAATTATCAATAGCTTATGCGGCTTAACCAACATCGACTCAGCCCTTGAATTGGCTTCAATTGTATCATATATTTCTGTAATTACAGAAATTAAAGAAAACAAATTGGATCGCAACTGACAGGAGGTCATTGCTGTGAAAACAGGAACGATAGCGCAACCGAATGCGCCTGGCACACGCTCCGTGCCGACCTGCCGCCCAACCGTCACCAAGGATGACAGCTATCGAAATATTCTGGGTGCCGATGCATGGGCGAGACTAAAACCTGAAGTTAGAGCGCGATTCTCGGCAAAGCCGCGACGAGGCGTAGCCATTCGCTACAAAGGCACCATGGCAACAGTCGAGCTTTCGTTTATGGGCTGGCTGTTTGCCCAGGTTTGCCGCTTGATCGGGACACCGCTTGCGCTGTATCGAGGCACTCGCATTCCAATGACAATCGAACTTACGCCGGATGAAAAACTACACGGCGTGGCGTGGCATCGAAGTTACAATTTTCCGAACAAGGCAGAATTTACGGTGCGGTCGACAAAATGCAAAGGCACTGGCAACGAGTTTATTGAGCACATTGGATGCGGTTTTCGAATGCGTCTTGAATTGTCCGAAAAAGAAGGCAGCCTCATTTTTACCAGCAGCGCGTACGAACTTCAATTTGCCGGTTGGCGATTCCGATTACCTGACCTGCTGACACCTGGCATCACGACGGTGACTCATACGCAACTGGCAGGTGATCGATTCCGATTCAGCCTATCGGTCGATCACCCGTTCCTGGGTCGCACAATTTATCAGGACGGGGAATTCTATTCTGCGGTGAGCGATCGGTAGATCGTATTGGTCATCCGTTCCGTCGTAATAAATTGCCAGTTCCAGTTCTCGTAGTGTGCAAGCGGGTTTTCTGACAGCACTTCTTCGGCGGACTTGCCAGCGTCAATTAATGCCGCAATGCGAGATCGGGAATCGATCAGCATATCCACCGCAGCCTGCAGATCCGCTTTACTGGCGAGCGGCCCGTGGCCGGGAATAATTCTGCTCGCACCGTCTGCCATCGACAGAATTGCCTGTTGCGCGGCGATATATCCGTCAACGTCACCTCCGCCATCGAGATCGATGAACGGATAAACGCCGTTGAAGAACAGGTCACCCGCGTGAATGACATTGACCTCCGGAAATCTGATCGCTGCATCGCCATCCGTGTGCGCGGAGGGAAGGTGAAAAACGTACGCAGAGTGGCCGTTCAGGTGAAAAGTGACGGAATCGCTGAAGGTCAGTTGTGGAATGCCGACCTGATCGAAGTCTTCATCGGCCAGCAGGGCTCGCCTGAGGTTGTCATGCGCGACCACGGTTGCGCCTGACTTGTGCAGCGCAGCATTGCCGCCGGTATGGTCACCGTGAGCGTGTGTATTGATGACAAAGTTCACCGGGCCATCCGTCAGCTTCTCAATGGATGCCACCGTCATGGCCGAAAGGTGGGCGTATCCGTTGTCAATCAGAACGACACCGTCAGCACCCGAAAGCAGCCCGAGATTGCCGCCCGGAAAGCCGCCTTCGCCCTCTAGCATATAGAGGCCTGGCTCAAGCTCAGTCGATTTCCACGAAATATTTTCATCCTGAGCCATCGCAGGGCTGGCGAGTATGGCTGCAACAACCGGCAGTACAGATATTCTATTCATGATGTGCGTCCCCCGTTTAGGACAGTGAAGATACCTCACGCGTGTCGATCCGTCACCCATTGCGTGTTTTTCAGGACGCAGTTCTCAAAATCAGAAGATCAGCGCGTGGCCTGCGGAATTCATGAGAATCCGGTCACAGATCATATTGAAGCCGTTGATTACTTTCAGTTCTGTGCAAATGAGTATGGCCTGAATATGTCAGCAACTCTAGAAAACGTGATCGAGTTTCCCCTGCATCGCCGCCGCGAGATGAAGGCATGTCCGCATTGTGGCAAGCGAGACAATGTCTGGCAGATCGGCCGACTGCTGTGGGCTTATTGCGAAACCCACGAAATTCGCTGGGTGGTCGCTGACTACAAAGGCGTCTCGCGCGCGACGATCAATCGCCGTGAGCTTCGCAAAGGGCTGGAGTTTCTGTCTGTCTTCGTCGAAATCTCATAACGCTCGCCAGTGAGTAATGCGTCGAGGTAAGGTATAGCGAACGCCAATCAGGAGTTCGCCATGTCACTGGACAATTTGTCACTGGACCATTCGTCACTAGAAAATTTGCAATCAATAAAGTGGGAAGAAGTCGAGCTCGAGACTGTCAACCCGCGTATGAAGCGCCGTATCGTGACCGGAGAGCGCATGACGGTTGCGCGAATCTATTTCCAGGACGGTTTCGTCGTCCCGCAGCACAGCCACGAGCACGAGCAGATCACCCAGGTCATTTCCGGAACGCTACGATTCTCCTTTGGCAAAGATCGTTCAGAAGTCGTCGATGTTGGCCCCGGTGGTGTCGTTGTGATTCCATCCAACCTGCCGCACGAAGCACTTTGCATCGGAGAGGTAGAGGAAATGGATATGTGGTCACCGCGGCGGGACGATTGGCTTGACGGCACGGACGATTACCTCCGTAGCTGATGCAGGTGGTTGGTGTGCTATAAAGTACAATCCTTGTCTTGCGCACGTTGAGTCATTTCGCCAGTGTCCAGAATTTCTTTCACCTTCCTCTTTTTGCTATTCCTGACTGCATGCGGCAGCGGTGGAAGTGTGGCCACGCCGGTGCCGCCCATCGCCGCGATAACGCCCGTGCACGATATTCAGGGTGCCGGTTCGTCCAGCCCGATTGATGGCCAGCAGGTGACGATTGAAGGCATTGTTACCGGCGACTTCCAGGACGGAGACCTCGATGAAAGCAGGAACCTGTTCGGTTTTTTTCTGCAGGAAGAAACGCCTGACGGAGATCCCAATACCTCGGAAGGCATTTTTGTATTCGACGGCAATGTGCAGTTCGTCGATGTCAGCGTTGGCCAGAAAGTCCAGGTTGAAGGGACGGTCAACGAGAGATTCGGAGAAACGCAGATTGCGGCGCTTACCATCTTGGTAGTTGGTACCGGCAGTGTGTCGGCAACCGATCTTGAGCTGCCAGGTGTCACAACCCTGAATAGTGACGGCCAGCCTATCGCTGATCTTGAACGATTCGAGGGCATGCTGGTGCAATTGACCGCACCGTTATTCGT
>QIHS01000033.1 GCA_003229095.1 Woeseia sp.
CCTTCCATAACCGCAACGCAGGAGTTGGTGGTACCCAGGTCGATACCAATAACTTTACCCATGATTTCAATACTCCAATTCGATTAAATACAAAACTAGGCTGTAAGTGGGGACAGCGACAGGCGATTCAAGCACTTACGGCTGCGAAACGCCCACAATTCGGAAACCGGGGCTGGCCGGAACTATTCAGCCGACTCCGACGCAACCACGACCCGCGCCGGTCGCAACAGACGGCCATTCAACATGTAGCCTTTTTGAAACACCGACATGACACTGCCAGGCTCCAGCTCCGCAGACGCCTGCATCGTCACGGCCTCATGTTGGCTGGGGTCGAACGGTTCGCCCTGCGGGTCCAGTTCTTCAACGCCGAAGCGCTGCAATATCGACCCAAGCAATTTTCGGGTCGCAACATTGCCCTCTTTCAGGGTCTCAATGCTGGCTTCACCTTCTGCCGCCAAAGCCATGTCCAGGCTGTCACAAACCGCCAGCAGATCACTGGCAAATCTCTCGACGGCAAATTTGTGCGCTTTTTCAACATCCCGGTCCGCTCGTTTCTGGACATTTTCCAACTCAGCCGAGGCTCGCAAGTAGCGGTCCCAGTGTTGATCAGCCAAAGCCTGCAGATCTACCGGCTCGTTGTCACCCTCCTGCGCTTCTTCCGCTGACTTTTCTGTTTCGGTTGCGTTAGCGTCAGCACTGCTGTCGTCAAGCTTTGTATGTTCCACGGTACCGTCATTTTCGCTGCGATCCAGCTGCGTATGTTCCACGGTGACGTCATCTTTGCCGTGATCTGGCACTCCATTCATTCGGGCTTCTCTCCGGATATTCGCCCAGCAACCCTTTCAGGCCACCGGTTCAAAAGATGCGGGGATTGTGGGACTCCCCCGGCAAATATCAAGGGTTTGTGCGAAATTCATTGTGCCCCGGGTGCGGCCGGACGCGGTCTAGCTGGAAGGGTTGAGTGCAGATTCCAGCAAACGGGCGGTGATATCGACAATGGGCACCACCCTGTCATAGGCCATGCGCTTTGGACCGATCACACCGAGCACGCCGATATGATCGTCGTCGAGGTGATACGGCGCGGTGACAATGCTGCAATCATCGAGAATCTGGTAGCCGGACTCATTGCCAATGAATATCTGTACCCCGTCCGCGCTGATGCTCTTGTCCAGCAGGTTCAGCATGAAGCGCTTTTTGGAAAATGCCTCAAACAACCGGCGCAGCGTGTCGATATCTGACAATTCGGCGAATTCCACCAGTTTGGTTTCACCCGACAATACCAGGCCATCTTCCGGCCCTGTCACATCTTCCATCGCCGTCTGGGCGACAGCGATGATGTCCAGCATCGCCTGGTTCATAGAGTCACGGGTTTGCTCGAGATCGTCGATCAGCCCTTTACGGATCTTATCCAGATCGTGGCCAACGTAGTTTTGGTTGATGTAATTTGCTGCGCGTTGCAATTCCTCGCGCGTGTGCGCCTGTTCCGTGTGCAATACGCGGTTCTGGACCTCCCGATCATTAACGACAAGAATTGCCAGTACGCGATTGTCGGACAACGACAGGAATTCGATCTGCCGCAGAACCGCCCGTGGACCTTTGGGCACAGTGACCACACCGGCGAGACTGGTGATGTCGGACAACATGCCGGAAACCGCACCCAGCAACGACGCCGGATTGTCAGCCTGCGCAGCCAGCCTGACCTTGAGCTTGTCAATTTCAGCCTGATCGGGTTGTTTGTATCGAATCAGCGAATCGACAAACAATCGATAGCCCTGCTCCGTCGGAACGCGTCCTGCCGAGGTATGCGGTGCGGCAATAAGGCCCAACTCCTCTAAATCGGACATTATGTTGCGAATCGTCGCCGGGCTGAGTTCCAGGCCGGAATTGCGCGACAAAGTCCTGCTGCCTACGGGCTGTCCGTCCTGGATAAAACGCTGAATCAGGACCCTGAGTAACTGCTGTGCGCGCTCACTGGGAAGCGGAGTATTGGATTCAGGGTTCATTCGTGTAGTTACGAGAATTGGCCAGTCAACACATTGTGTTAGTGTGAAACAAAAACGTAACAACGGCTTGGCGGCGGGTCAAGCGTTTGTAACAATCAAGCAACTCGCCCAAGTGGTTTTCTTCACGTAACAGAGACGCGTAGCAGAGAGTTTAATTCCGGCATGCCAATCGAATTCAGAAAAATTGCCCTTGTGGGCCGCTATGCCGACGCGCGAGTCGCCGAACCCATGCGTCTCATTGCCCGGCATTTAAGCGATGCAGGACTCGACGTGATGTCCGTGCCGGACGTATCCGACGAACTTTCTACCCGTGCTGTCGAGCCCACTGCCATTGCCGCAGAAGCTGATCTGATTATTGCGATTGGCGGCGATGGGACCATGTTACATGCCGCATCGCTGGTCGGTGACGCCGATGTGCCGCTGTTGGGTGTCAATCGTGGCCGGCTTGGATTTTTGACCGATGTATCCCCCGGTCAGATGCTGGAAAGTCTCGACCAGGTTTTCAGCGGCAACTACTCACGCGACGCACGCCTCAGGCTATCAGCGACGATCTCGTCCAGCGACGGTCAGAATCGAAGTGCGCTGGCTTTGAATGACATTGTCCTGCAGCGCTGTGACACCGGTCGCATGCTGGATTTTGAGACCCGCATTGCCGATCGCTACGTCAATACACACATGGGCGACGGCCTGATTGTGGCAACACCGACAGGATCAACCGCCTACGCGCTCAGTTGCGGCGGTCCGATCATTGACCCACAGCTCGAGGCGGTGGTTGTCGTGCCCATCTGCCCGCACACGCTGAGTGACCGACCGGTTGTCGTGCCCGCAAACCAACACATCGAAGTTACGTTACTGGAACGGCACGACACCAAGGCAGAAATAGGCATCGATGGTCATTCCCTCGGCGAATTCACCGTCAACGACAAACTTCTCATTGCGCCGTCCGACAAACGACTGACGTTGATCCATCCGCCGGGTTACGAATTTTATGAAATCCTGCGTTCCAAGTTGAACTGGGGTCGTGATACCCGCAACAGGAACATTGGGGATGCAGAATAAATGCTGACCAGTATTCAGGTGAGAAACTTCGCCATTATCGACAGCCTTGAAATCGAATTCTCGGCCGGAATGACCGTGCTGACCGGCGAGACCGGCGCCGGCAAGTCGATCCTGGTCGACGCGCTGGGTCTTGTATTGGGTGAAAGAGGTGGCAGCGGTCTTGTACGCAGCGGTGCAAAGCGCGCTGAGTTTACGGCCGAGTTCGATCTGCGCAATCTCGCCGGCGCGCGTGAATGGCTTGCCGGGCAGATGCTCGACATGGACGACGAGTGCAATCTCCGCCGCGTGATCGGCGCCGACGGCCGTTCGCGCGCATTTATCAATGGCAACAGCGTGCCGCTGCAAAGCCTGAAGATACTCGGTGAGATGTTGCTGGATATTCATGGGCAACATTTTCATCAATCGCTGGGGCGCAGTGATATTCAACGCAATCTACTCGACTATTTCGGTGGCTTGTCAGACCTGTCGGTCGTCACAGGCAACGCTTTCAACGACTGGAAAAACCTGGCAGAGAAACTGGCTACGCTGGAGTCGGCGAATTCGGACCGCAGCGCACGACTCGATTTGCTCCGGTTTCAAATCGGAGAACTGGACGCGCTTGATCTGCAACCGGACGAATACGTCGAACTGTCGCAGGAGCGAGGCAGGCTGCAAAACAGTGGTCGCCTTGCAGAGGGCATAAACAAAGCGCTACATCACCTGTACGATGCCGATCCAGGCAACGCACAATCGCAGCTCGCCGATTCGACCCAGGCAATCGAAATCCTGGCGGCGCTTGACGATACGCTGGAACCGACGCTCGCCATTCTTCGTGAGGTAAACATCCAGGTCTCGGAGGCAGCCGATGCCCTGCGCCGCTACGGCGATTCGCTCGACATGGATCCTGCCCGGCAGGACCAGGTTGAGGAACGCCTGGATGCGGTCAGTAATATTTCACGCAAACATCGCATCGAACCAGAAGACATCGAAGCCCTGCATCAACAGCTCGTTGAACAATTCAATGACCTGCAAAATGCAGAAGAACGCGGCACCAAACTGCGCAAATCAGTTGCCGAGGCCGAGGCAGGTTTTCGACAGTCAGCGAGTCGCCTTTCTGCCGGCCGCAAGAAAGCAGCCAGCGCTTTCTCAAAGGCGGTGACAGGTGCTATGTCCAGCCTCGGCATGCCAGGTGGCGTATTTTCGATTGCATTGGCGCCGCGCGATGTGAAAGACCCCCGGGGGTTCGGCCTCGACAATATTGAATACCTGATCAGCGCCAACCCAGGTCAAAAACCGATGCCGCTGGCAAAGGTCGCATCCGGAGGTGAGCTGTCTCGAATGAGCCTGGCAATTCAGGTCATCTCCAGCGATGGCAGCACAATTCCTACGATGGTCTTTGACGAAGTGGATAGCGGTGTTGGCGGCGGCGTGGCGGAAATGGTGGGTCTGAGATTGAGCGAATTAGGACAATCCCGGCAGGTGTTTTGCGTGACTCACCTGGCGCAGGTTGCCAGTCTTGGTGACAATCACTTTCGCATCACGAAACTAAGCGATGGCAAGTCAACAAAAACGGGCATCACCCGCTTGGGAGATGGAGAACGGGTCGAAGAGATTGCCCGAATGTTGGGCGGCGTGGAAATTACCGAGCGGACGCGCGACCATGCTGCGGAAATGCTGAATTCGGGCCGTCGAAACAACAAAGCCAATGTGCGGGCTTAACGAGCCACCACAACTCGAAGCAACACTCAAATTACGTCTTTTCGCTTTCTTTTATCGGGCGCACGTATAAAACCAGGTTGTGATCGACCAACTCGACATTGTGTGCTAGCGCAATTTCTTGCTGAAGCTTCTCGATATCTTCATTGACAAACTCAATGACATCGCCGGTCTCAATACAGACCATGTGATCGTGATGATGTCCGTTATCGAGCTCAAACACTGAGTGTCCGCTCTCAAAATTGTGTCGAATGACGAGGCCCGCAGCCTCAAACTGAGTCAAAACCCGATAAACGGTGGCTACACCAATGTCCTCACCGCTTTTCAGGAGTTCCTTGTAAACATCCTCGGCACTCAAATGTCGCCGCGAACTGCTCTCGAACATCTGCAGTATCTTGAGTCTTGGAAGCGTAACTTTCAGACCGGCTTTGCGTAATTCCTGACGCTGTAACATTGGCTGGGCCTCGCTTTA
>QIHS01000195.1 GCA_003229095.1 Woeseia sp.
GCCGATATTGCCGGGTCTGTCCGTCGCCTCACCGGCGGCGAAGGCGTTGCTGCCGTCTATGATTCAGTTGGAAAGGACACGTTCATGGCGTCCCTCGATTCCCTGAAGCCGCATGGTGTCATGGTGACGTTCGGCAATGCAACGGGGCCGGTCGATCCTTTCGCGCCAGTAGAACTCGCGAAGCGCCACTCGTTGTATGTCACGCGACCCATTCTCTTCGACTTTATAGCCACTCGTGAGGAGTTGTTGCAGGCATCAGAGGAACTGTTCAGCGTTCTCAAGAGCGGCGCCGTGAAGATCAGCATCAATCAACGCTACGCTCTCAAAGATGCAGCACAGGCACACATTGACCTCGAAAGCAGAAAAACGACCGGCTCCACCGTGCTGCTACCCTGATCGAAAAATAACAAACGAGCATAAAAAAGCATCATAAATGAGGACATCCATCGTTTAGCTCCATGTTGCCGGACGTTAAGTGGATGTCCTGAATTCGTTTGTCCTGAATTTGCTTTGAAACCACTCCTTAGTCGATGCGGCGCCAGATCCACTCATACAGATCGCCGTTTGGCAGCGTAAATGACAAGACCAGGGAATTGTCTCTTTGCTCAAACTTCAGGCGCGACGTGGTGCCAACTTCGCTCGGGTTCTCGGATATGTCGCGATGCCATATCAGCTCATTGTCCTCAACTTCGTAGCGTCCGGTATGACCGTTGATATCCAGCCATTCCTGCAGGAAGGTGATTTGTTCGGTTGGCGTCAGGTCCTCAAGATTTTCATTGTTTTCCAGGACACGTCGCTGCGGATTCATTGTCATCATCGAGTAGTGACCGTGCGCCAAAATCAATAGCCCCTGCCGGTTGGCTGCTTCCGGCGATTCACCAGTGCGCGTGTTGAGAAGGGAAACGCGTTCGTAGGCGCCTTCGATTGCATCGTTCGCGTAAACAAGCGAACAGGAAAGGCTGACTATTGCCAGAACGGTAATTACGGCGCGATTATTCATCTGATGAGTCCGATTTTGAGAAAGAAAGCGAAATGAGGACATCCATGAATTTTAAATAAGGACATCCACTATTCGAGCACAAATAAGGACATCCATCATCTATATCCGTGTCTTTTAGTAAATTGTGGATGTCCCAAATTAGCTCTGATCGGCAAATAGTGGATGTCCTGATTCAACTTACTGCTTTGATTTTATTGTGGAAAAATTCTGAGTGATACGGTTTTCTTCAGTATACTCACCGCCATCAATTCTCTAATGGGGAGCAAAAATATGTTTAGTCACGTAATGGTTGGCGCCGACGACGTTGAGCAGGCAAAGGTTTTTTACGATGCCGTTTTGGGTGCCATTGGCCACTCTCCGGGCACGATGGACGACAAAGGCCGTTGTTTTTACATGACAAGTGGTGGCGTGTTTGCGATTACTAAGCCCATCGATGGTGAGCCAGCCTGCAATGGCAACGGCAGTACCATCGGTTTTCGGGTAGAGAGCAGCGAGGCCGCTAATGCCTGGCATGCAGCGGGTCTCGCCAATGGCGGTACCGCTTGTGAGGATCCCCCGGGCGTTCGTGAGGGTGGCGTCGGCAAGATGTACCTGGCCTATTTGCGCGATCCTGCCGGGAACAAGATCTGCGCACTGCAGCGGATGGGTTAAAAGCAGCGAGGAATCTGAGGCCAGAGGTGCCCGTGCTAGGGGCTGGCGGGCACCAACGGCCACAAAATGGGCAGCAATACCATTACCGTAATGAACACGACGATGGTCAGCGGCACACCCACCTTAATATAGTCAACAAAACGATAGCCGCCCGGACCCATGACAAGAATATTGGCCGGGTGCGATATCGGGCTGGTGAAACTCGCCGAAGCCGCCATTGCAACGGCCATCATCGCAGTTTCGGGAGCCAGGCCCATTTCTCCCATGGCTGACAGGACGATTGGCGCCATCAAAACGACCAGCGCGGCAGTCGGGATGATCATCGTACCCATCGCCGTCAGAACATACAGACCGGCAATGACAGGCCACGGGCCGGCGTCGCCGAGCAACAGCATGACCTGGTCCGCAAGATAAGCAGCAGTGCCAGAATCCTGCATAGCCGTGCCCAGGGGCAACATGCCAGCGATCAGAAATATAGAACGCCAGTCGATTGCACGATAAGCCTGCTCCATGGTCAGGCAACCGGTCAGCACCATGATGGTCCCACCGACCACGGCGGCGATGGAGATATGTGCATAACCGGCCATCACACTGAGCACAACGGCGAGCATTATCAGAGCGGCAAGCGGTGCGCGCCGCGTGTCCGGCGGCGCCTGGCCCAGCGGCGTCAGGATCAGGAAATCGGCATCGTCGCTAAGAAGTTGCAGGCGGTCACGCGGGCCCAGCAGCAACAGCGCGTCGCCAATCTGTAGCCGTTCCTCGGCGAGTTCCATGCCGATGGGTCCACCTTCACGCCAGATTCCGGCGAGTTCGATACCATAGCGTTCCCTGAAATTCAGTTCACCAACGCTTCGGCCAGCCAGGCTCGAATGGGGGTCGAGAGTTGCATCCATCAGGGTCAGGCGTTCGGATTGCAGCGCACCAAGATTGGCTGTTACTTTGGTCTCGACATCCAGTTCCTGCAGGCCTCGTAAAACGTCCAGGTCTTCATGCTGGCCCTCGATGAGCAACAGGTCGCCCCCTTCGAGAACTTCGTCACCTCGTGGCATGACTTTCAGGATGCCGTCGCGGAAAACCGCCACCACGCGAAAGTCGAATACATCTGCCAGGCGGCTTTTTTCGAGTGTGGCTTCGGCCAGGCCGCTGAATTTTGGCAGACGGACGACGAACATTCGCTCATCCGCGTTGTACTGGTCACTCAGTTGTTCGCCGGTCAGCAATCGCACATCGCTGAAGTCAGCAAACTTATCCAGTTCCGCGATTTCCTCTACCTCGCCCTGCACCAGGATACGGTCACCGGAACGAAGCGGCACGTAAGCAAGATTGGTCAGGCGATAGGTATTGCGGCGATAAATGCCGACGACACTGATATTAAAACGCGTCCGAAACCCAGCATGACGAACCAGCTCGCCGACCAGCGGTGAGCCCTCCGCAAGATCGACTTCGGCATAGGCAATTTTGGCGGCGACCATGGACTTAAGTACTGGCGCTTCACGCTCGATGACAAGGTCGCTCCAGCGCTGCAACTCCTTGAACTGATCGACGCGCCCCTGTACGAGAATGCCGTCGTCGCCGCGCAGTACCGTCTGCCTGCCCGGCAGGGTTTCGCTGCGGCCGTTGCGCGTTAGTGCAAGAATGATAAGCCCTGTGGACGAGCCGATACGGGTCTGGCTGAGCGTCTTGCCCACCAGGATCGAGTCCATCGGCACCCGCAGCATGAATGTGCGTTCCTGCAGTTTGTATCGATTTCGCAAACTGCGCTGGCTTTGCTGCCGACCTCGATCCGGCTTGATAGTGGGCAACAGAAATCGACCGAACAGGGCGATAAAAGCCACACCGATCACCATAACTGCGCCACCCAGCGGCGTAAAATCGAAAAGCGAGAACGATTCATAGCCGTTTTGCGTCAACGATTCACTGATCAGCAGGTTAGGCGGTGTGCCGATCATGGTCATGAGTCCGCCGAGCAATGTCGCATAGGCGAGCGGCATAAGGAGTCGCGATGGCGGAATGCGCGTACGCCTGGCCACTTCCACAACCACCGGCAACATTAGCGCTGCAACGCCGATATTGTTCATGAAGGCTGACAAAACGGCGGCAGTAATCATGATGACCACGATCATTGAGATTTCGCGCCGACCGGCCAGTCGCATCACCTGCCGACCAATTATGTCGGCGATGCCGGTCCGGGTAAGGCCGGCGCTCAGGATGAACATGGCCCAAACGGTAATAACCGCGCTGTTGCTGAAGCCGGCGAAAGCCTGGGTAGTGGTAACAAGGCCTGTCACGGCGAGTGCGCACAGTACCAGCAGCGCGACAAGATCCATTCGAATGACTTCACTGACAAACAGAATCAGCGAAATGGCTAATATGCCGAGTACGAGTGCGATCTCAAATGTCATGAACTGCTTTGGCCTGCATTAGTCCGAAACTCGTTAGTTGTTCGGACCTGTAAAAAGTCATCGTTAAAAACAGGGTGGATATTTCCACCGCGCAGGCTCCTAGCATGAGCTAAGCTTCGGCTGGCAGCAAATGACAAAGTCACAAAAATATTCAGTAGTAAACAAACCGTGCAGTGCCTGGCTCAATGTCAGAGGCGTTCGCTATCACCTGTTGGAGTGGGGTGATGCGAGCAACCCCCTCTTGATGATGCTTCATGGCTGGGCCGATTGTGCCGCATCGTTCCAGTTTCTGGTCGACGAACTGCAGCACGACTGGTTTGTCGTGGCGCCAGACTGGCGTGGTTTCGGTCGCTCGCACCTGCGCTGCGAAGGCTACTGGTTTCCCGACTACGTGGCCGATCTCGACATACTGCTGACGCACTACCAGGCAGCGGAAAGCGTACGCCTGCTGGGGCACAGCATGGGTGCCAACATTGCCGGGCTATACGCGGGCATTTTCCCCGAACGTGTGCGCTCCTTCATTAACGTCGAGGGTTTCGGGTTGGCCGACAGCGATCCGCGCAAAGCGCCGGAAAATTACCGCCGCTGGATCACCCAAAGTCGGCAGATGCCGGCGTATTCGACCTATAAAACGCTCGACGAACTTGCCAATCGTATCCGCAAACGAAATCCTTCGATGAGCCCGGACAAAGCGCGCTTCGTGGCCGAGCACTGGGCAATGGCTAGCGAGGACGGTTCAATCGTGCTGAGAGCTGACCCTGCGCATAAACTACCCAACGCGGTTCAGTATCGACGCGCAGAAGCACAGGCTTGTTGGGAGAATGTCACCGCACCTGTTTTGCTGGTGATAGGCGAAAACACTGATTTCACAGCCGCGGCGAAGGACTGGATCGATCCCGGCGGCGCGGCGCATCAGTTTCGCGATCATCAGTCTGCCGTCATAGCGGGCTGTGGTCATATGGTGCATTTTGAGCAGCCGGCAGCGCTTGCGAAGGCAATCGAGTCCTTCTTGCAGCCGCTCCAGCCAGGAGTTGTGTAAATATAATCAGTACTGTATAAAAAACCAGCTATGGTCGCAGTAATAGAAAATGCAGCTGAATCTCAGTCGGACTATCTCCGCCGGCTGAATCCGGCCCAAAGACAGGCCGCAACTTATGGGCGCAGGAC
>QIHS01000351.1 GCA_003229095.1 Woeseia sp.
GAATCATCAGACTTACACTTGTCACCACTACCTGCCACAAACAACATTTCTTCCCTGTTTAGTTCTCGCATGTCATCAACCTCCATGTTGATTTGTTGTGTTTGGCGATTGCATCGTGCAAACCGCCTTGATTTCGCTTATTGCGAGTTTTGACAATAATTCAAAAAACGGCGCCAGGTCGCCTGAGAAAAAGGGCAAAACACCTGGAAACAGATAATTCCGATCTTCATCAGCACCACAATCGCAAGCCTGTGATCCACCGCACAGTTAGTTCCGGACCTGCAAATTACCCTTCAGCATTGACCTATCTATACCTGTGTGAGCAATCTGGAGCATCACCATGAGATTTTCGCGTATCAAGGCCGTATTACTGCTGAGCGCGTTAGCAATAACCGGCAGCGCATCGGCAAACGATAATTTTTGGGTTGGCGTCAAAGCCGGCACACTCGGTTACGGTGCCGAAGTTACCTGGCGTCCTATTCGATGGCTTGACGTTCGAGCAGGCGGCAACTTTCTGGATTACGACGATAGTGGCTCACAGGCCGGCATCAACTACGATGCGACACTTGCGTTGAACACCTACTACCTGACCGGCAACTTTCGATTTCCGCTGAGCCCGTTTCGCATGACGGTCGGTGCATTTGCCAACAACAATGAACTTCAGTTGGCGAGCCTGGACGCCGGGTCAATTCTGGTCGGAGACAACCCCACTCCATACACTGCTGCTGATGTGGGCACGATCAGAAGTGTCGCTAGCTTCGAGAGTGTGGCTCCCTATCTGGGCGCCGGATTCGATTTTCGCGTCCTGGACCGTCTTGGCCTGTCACTTGATTTTGGCGTTCTCTGGCAGGGTAATCCAACCATCACGATTACGTCAGATGGCTTGCTGGGCGCAGCAGACAATGCCGGATTTCTCGCGGACCTCGAAGATGAACGTCAGCAACTTTTCGACGAGATTAGCGACCTTAGAGCCTATCCCGTTGTCAGTATCGGGCTCAGCTTTAACTTCTGAATCTTGACACGCAAAAATGGCCGGCACTTGAAATGTTCCGACCTTTCTTATTGAATCCTACCGACCAACGGATCTCGTCGAACTCGGAACAGCCCGATCAGAATTAGTGCCAGCATCGGTAGCGGCACAACGATGAGCGTGAACCATCCGTAAACGTGAATAATCATTCCGGCCATTAGTGATGCCAGCGCAGCCACACCAAAAATACTGAATTCGGTGACGGCCTGTGCCCGGAACCGCTCTGAAATCGCATAGGTTCTGGTCACCATCGCGGTGCCGCCGACGTAAAGAAAATTCCAGCCAACACCGAGCAGTATCAGCGCATACCAATAGTGAATATAGGATTGCCCCTGCAGCCCAACGATGCACGCGCCGATCAATGCTACCGCACCCGTCGCCATTAAGCGCGTGACACCGATTCGTTCAATAACCAGTCCTGCTATCAATGACGGCACATACATGGCAAGCACGTGACTTTGTATCACCCGTGACGTTTCCTGCAATGAAAATCCGTCATGTACGTGCATACTTAATGGCGTTGCGGTCATGACAAATGTCATCACGCCGTAGGCCACTGCCCCACCCAGTACGGCAACTTTAAACACTGGCTGGGCAATAATTTCCCGCAGTGAGCGTTGCGGCTGATGCTCAGCGCCAGCTTCTTCGCCTCGCATTGAGCCCAGGAACAGGAACAACCCACTTTGTAAAACGTAAAACATGGAGAGCATCAAAAAGGTGCCAAGATACTGTACTTCCGCTACGGCAAACTGGCCGAACAGGATGAGTTCAGGACCGACCAGTGCACCACCGATGGCGCCGAAAAGAACGAATGAGATCGCTCGCGGCGAAAAGCGTGCATCCACACTTTCGGCCGCCGCGTAGCGATATTGCTGCGTAAATGCCAGGTTGATGCCAAAAGTCGCGCCTGCCGCGATGAAGATGCCGAAGCTCTGCAGATAGAGCGCGAGACAGGCAAGAAGGCAGGCCAGGAATGCGCTAAGTGAGGACAGCGCAAAACCAAACTTTCGTCCGATACGCCGCATCAGCACCGTTGCAGGTATGGTCGATGCTGCAATACAGAGAACCATGATGGAAACAGGCAAAGTTGCGAGAGTCGGATCGCTCGCAAGTCCGGAACCGATGATGCCGCCGAGCGTCGTCACAACAATCGCACCAGTAGCAGAAATTAGCTGGCACAGGGTTAGAATAATGATATTGCGAATCGGCATGTTGGCTCTGCAAATCAGCAGCGGTCAGCAAAGGAGCGCATTCTCACATATTCTTGTCGATGCGTACGATTTCTCTCTCAGGCAAATCCATGCTGCAAATTGACGAACATATTGTGATCCCCGACTCGGAAATTGAGTTGGCTGCGATCCGTGCCCGGGGGCCAGGAGGGCAAAACGTCAACAAGGTATCCAGCGCAATTCACTTGCGATTCGATATTCAATTGTCGAGTGTGTTGCCCGATGATGTGAAAGAGCGCCTGTTGAAAATGCGGGATCACCGCATCAGCAAGAACGGCATCGTTAATATCAAAGCGCAGCGTTCCCGCAGTCAGGACAAAAATCGCAGTGATGCATTGCAACGGTTTAGCGATCTTCTGAAAAAAGCGTTGGTTGAACCCGCGCGACGAAAAAAAACCAGGCCAAGTCGGAAAGCGAAAGAAAAACGCCTGGCGGACAAGGCGCACCGTTCCAGGGTAAAAAATACGCGGGGAAAAATCGCTGACTGATTGAATTTGAGGTTAGTGACACTCAAGCTGGTCGTTCGTCCAAACCTGTTGAACAATACCCACAAGGTCATTTCGACATTGGCCGGGAGCACAGCCATTCAGGATAACTGATCTATCACGCGAATCGACCGCTCACGATCGCTGATCTCAAGCAGGTCTGTCAATGCGAACTCACCGCAGGGGATAGTCATCGGTTGAGTGAGGCAGGAGACTGAGCCAGGCGGTCGAGGAATTGCATATTCATGCCGGCTCGAAAATCTCCTCTATCGTCTGACCAAACAAACGCGATATTTTGAATGCCAATGGCAACGCCGGATCGTACTTGCCATTCTCGATTGCGTTGACTGTCTGCCGCGACACTTCCAGGCGAGCTGCCAGCACAGCCTGTGACCATTTTCGTTCGGCACGGAGCACACGCAGCCGGTTTTTCATCGATACCTTCCCATGCTGTAGATCTGTCCGGCAACCCAGCCCAGCATCATGACCATCAGCAAATCATTACTATCCACTGGGGGCGCGCCAGCGTGCTCAAACAGCGAGTAACCCATCGCAAAAATAACGCTGCATCCGAAGCCAATCGCCAGTCCTTCAAGCTGTATTCTTCGCATGAGTTCGTCCGCCATGCGCAAGAACCGCAAGAAGCCAAGCAATGCAAACACCGCAAAAATATTCGGCGCTGCAGCCAGCATCCAGGCCACTTGCTGCGACAGGCCATGATCCGACACAAGCACCGTGGTAATGCCGACAAAACTTACGGCCCAGGCGAACAGCCAGGCGGCACATCGATACTGATTTTGGCGGTCAACTGCGGTCCCGGAGCAACTGAGTAACATCTGGCGCCAGCTTCTGCGTTCACTATCATTGCTATAAACATCGTTCATTTTTCTGTACCTCCTGTTCAATTTGTAATATGGCCTCTTTTACCTTTTGTCAAGTTTGCTTTACTTTATTACAAAACATGCAGATGCAGACCCTTTCCCTACCCTCTGGTATCGTCGGCCTGAATAGACATTCGCTGCTTGCCAAAGTCTGCCTTGACGGGCAATCGAGGAAAACAATGAAACCAGGCCGGTTTATCGCGTCACTGCTCACGCTCACTTTTTCATTCACTTGCTTCGCGCAAACGCCGGGGGCCCGACTGGGCGAACTAAGTTGGGTCGAAGCAGAGCGGCGCATCGCGAGCGCGCCAATTGTCATCATCCCTTTCGGTGCTGGCGCCAAAGAGCACGGGCCACACCTGCCAATGAACGCAGACCGGGTCGTAATGGAGCACTTGCTGAATGCGGCAGTTGAGTCCGTAGACGTGATCGTAGCGCCGCCCATTCTGCATGGGTGGTTCCCGGCGTTCCGGGACTTTCCGGGCACCGAGGTTGCTGACCCAGCTGTATTCCAGGCCTATGTTCAGGAGGTTGCATTGTCGCTGGTGCGGCAGCGCGCCAAACGCATTGTTTTCCTGAATACCGGCATATCCAAAGCAACCGGGTTGCCTATTTCAATTGCAGCGAGAGAAATTCGCGTGGAAACCGGGACACCCACCATAGTAATTTCATGGGACGACCTCGATACAGAAGAAATTTCGGCACTCGCAGATCAGCGAGCGGGCGGCCACGGCGGTGAAATCGAGACTTCAATCAATCTCTATTTGCAGCCCGAGCTGGTCAATATGGCACTGGCCGTACAGGATTATGGCGAAAGAGCAACCAAGGATTACGGCGGTTATCAGCCGGGTCGGCTCACCCGGGATGCGACTGACCCGAGTTACACAGCCAGCGGCATCTACGGCGATGCAACACTTGCGACACCGGAAAAAGGCCGGCGGGCAATCGAGATCCTGACGCATGAGTGGCTCAAGGCGCTGGAGGGATTTGCACAAGTTCCGTTGCAGCGAGAAGAATAGTTTCTACCTGAGCAATATCTGTAGAATCTCTGCAACACCTCTGCCTGACCTTGGAGCTCGAATGAAACTCTTCGAAATCGTAACAGCTATCCTTCTGATCAGTGTTTCCGTTATTGGATTTGCTCAGGATGCCAAAGACGGGCTCGACGATGCATTTGATGCCATCGAACCGCGCGTAATCGAGTGGCGTCGGGATTTTCACGAAAACCCCGAGCTTTCCAACCGGGAGTTTCGAACTGCGGGAAAAGTCGCAGACCACCTACGCAGCCTCAACATTGATGCAGTTCGGACAGGCGTCGCCCACACAGGCGTCGTTGGCACGCTGGTCGGCGGAAAGCCCGGCCCGGTCATTGCTCTCAGGGCCGACATGGACGGCCTGCCCGTTCTGGAACAAACCGGCGTGGCATTTGCCTCTAAAGCGCGCGGCGAATTCAACGGCCAGGATGTACCTGTCATGCACGCCTGTGGCCATGACACACACATCGCCATGCTGATGGGCGCTGCCGAAGTGCTGGCAAACAATCGCGAGCAACTGGCTGGCACGGTGATATTCATCTTCCAGCCTGCTGAGGAAGGCCCGCCAGCGGGAGAGAACGGCGGCGCCAGCATGATGATCCAGGAAGGCGTGCTGGACGGACCCAACCCGCCCGAGGCTATTATCGGACTGCATGCGTGGCCGGGAAATGTCGGCACTCTGCTGTTCCGATCCGGTAGTTTTATGGCCGCGGCTGACGGCCTGCAGATCACTGTCGTCGGGCGTCAGACACATGGGTCGTCGCCATGGCTTGGCGTTGATCCGATCTATGTTGCGGGGCAAATCACCACGGCGATACAGGGGATTCCCGCAAGACACCTGGACATTACCAAAGGGCCTGCGGTTATCACGATAGGCAGTATCCACGGTGGTGTGCGCGGAAATATCATTCCCCAAGAGGTGAAAATGCTGGGCACGATTCGTACCTTCGATGTAGGCGTTCGGGAAGAGTTACACGCCAAACTGCGAAAAACCGTCGTCGCCATTGCCGAAGCTAACGGTGCAACAGCAACGGTCACAATCGAAGGAAATGTGCCGGTCACCGGCAATCATCCGGACTTGCTACGGAGAATGATGCCAACGCTCAACTGGGCGGCCGGTAGTGAAAACGTCAATGAAGGCCGACTGATTACGGGTGCTGAGGATTTCTCCTTTTTCCAGGAAAGAATTCCCGGGCTCTACCTGATGCTGGGCATCAACGATCCGGCGACCCCATTGTCGGAACGACCGTCCAACCACTCGCCGATGTTCATCGCAGACGAGCGCGCGCTGATTGTCGGCGTGCGTATGCTGGTGGGTTTCGCGATGGATTACGCAGAAGCCAGCCAGGACTGACCACCAACCGGAATGCTCCGGGTCGCTTGACATAATCAGCCCTCTGCAGGTCGATTTGCACCTTGGATAATCGGTAATTCGTTGTTTTATAAGTGATTTACCTACTGTCGAGCTAACATCGACAGTCCGGACCTGAATCACAGTTCTGTTCACGTGATCGACATATACTCGCGACTTGTCGATAATTCTCCGTAAAATCGACATATGCAGTCGATCTGTCGATCGAATCGACACAAGCACTCAATATGTCGATCAAACATCATTTTATCGACTTACCACGGAATCCTGTCGATTGCATCGACATGTTCGAGGAGCGCGTCCAAGTGACTGATTTTGATGCCAGTAAGCCGTATAACATGCTGCCGGAGCTACCACCGAAGGGCACAGCGATCGAATCCACAGAGATTCTGAAGAAGTGCATCAACGCACGGGTGGCACTCGCTGAACTCAAACAAGCAGCCGAACTCATTCCAAACGCAGCCGTTCTGGTCAACGCGTTGCCACTGTTGGAGGCGCGCGCGAGTTCCGAGATTGAAAACATCGTGACAACCACGGACAAGCTGTTCGAATTCGTGGATATGGCAGAAGACAAGGCCGATGCGGCGACGAAAGAAGCCCTGCGCTATCGTACGGCGTTGTTCGAAGGTGCGAAAATGGTTCAGCGGCGCATGCTGAGCACGGACATGGCTATTCACATATGTAGTACTATCAAAGATGTAGAGCTGGATATTCGAGACGATTCTGGGACAAGACTGAGCAATCGCGAGACCGGCGAAGTAATTTACACGCCACCGATCGGGCAAAAGCTGCTGTTGCAGAAGCTTGAAAACTGGTCCGACTTCATGCACAAGTACACCGACGTGGATCCGTTGGTTCGAATGGCCATTCAGCATTACCAGTTCGAAGCCATTCATCCGTTTACAGATGGCAATGGTCGAACCGGCAGAATCATCAACATCCTGTTCTTGGTCGAACAGGGCCTGCTGGACACCCCTATTCTCTACCTCAGCCGTCACATCATTCAGAATAAGAGCGAGTACTACCGGTTGTTGACGGATGTCACCGTGAATCAGTCTTGGGGTCCATGGATCATGTACATGCTGGCTGGCGTCGAGGAAACCTGCATCTGGACGACAGACAAGATCAAAGCCATTCGAGAATTGATGCAGCACACCAGCCAGTTCGTGCAAAAGCAGCTTCCCAAGATCTACTCCTGGGAACTGGTCGAGGCACTTTTCAAACAGCCCTACTGCCGTATCAACAATCTCGTTTCTGCGGGAGTAGCCAAACGCCAGACCGCATCCGTCTACCTGAAGAACCTTTGCGACATTGGCGTCTTGAAAGAATTCAAATCCGGTCGCGAAACCCTGTTCGTACATCCGAAATACATCGAGCTGTTAAACGGCGAAGAAAACGTCTGGATCTATTACGCCGGCGTAGAAACCGAATATGCCGCAATAGCAAACGCCGAGCACTAACCCGAAATCGGGGTCAGAGCCCGTTATTGGGCTCTGACCCCGTTTATTGATTGGGCTCTGACCCCGTTTATTGACCCCGTTTATTGACCTGGCTATTGGATTTCAGCATGGGTTCATATCCTGGCCGACATACTCTTTACCACGATAGGGATTTTAGCTGTGCGGTCCGTGCCAAAAGGACGAGCGCAACAGCACATGGGACAGGGATTTGGCAGAATGAAAATTCAAGGATTCGCAGTCTTCGCATGGTTAGTCATTGTCTGGGCTATCAACACGCCGGGCGTATCTGAAGCCCACAACATGCAGGATGAACGCAATTGCCTGGCACTCACGATGTACTGGGAGGCACGCGGCGAAGGCCGTACGGGCATGACGGCGGTCGGCTGGACCGTCCTGAACCGGGTCCGCAGTAAGCACTTCCCGTCAACACCGTGCAGCGTTGTATTTGAAGGTGGCGAGCGCAAGGGATGCCAGTTTTCTTATTGGTGTGATGGCAAGAGTGACCGACCGCGTAACCAGCATGACTGGAACAAAGCACTGATCATTGCCGCTGGCTTGTTGGTCGCTCCTCCAAGGGACCCAACGCATGGCGCGTTGTTCTACCACAGCACGTCGATCAGAGTGCCGTGGAAAAGAAAGCGAGTGCGTACGACGAAAATCGGCAGGCATATTTTTTACCGATAGAGCCCAATACTCCGCGGACAATGTCGTGGTGTAGAACAGGGATGGGCAGAATCCGATATTGCTGGCACAATCGCGTCCACCGCTTTATCCCAGAGCACATGCATTTTGACCACCGACCGCGGCCGCCTGTTTCAGCTTTTCAAATACGCCGTGTATGCATTACTAACGGCGAATATATTTATTTTCTTCGCGGAAGAGTGGGCAGCAGCTCCGCACCGGTTCGCGACCGGCGTCGCGCTCGGCGATATCATTGAGGGCTTCACCGCTACTATCGATACCGCAACATGGGTTGTTTTGCTGCTTATGTTCGAGCTCGAAACCTGCGTCCTCGACGAAAAACACTTCACGCCAAGAGTCACCTGGATGCTGCATGGCCTGCGCGTAGTTTGCTATGGTTTCATCCTCTATTCGTTCTATGGCTATGCAACCAAGCTCTTGTTCCTGCTCGGTACGTCTCCACTGCCAAATATCGCTGACCTGTGCATGCTGGTCGATGGCGAATGGGCCTATGCCATCGATCTCGATGAATATGAATTGCTCACAGCGGCCAATTGCCTGGCATTCTCGACAGCAGGCGCCTTCTTGCAATTTCCGGGGCTCGCCGCCGTCGTCGATCAGTCCGGTTTTGCTGCCATCATCTGGCTGGCCTGGGCCGATGTCATCAACGCAGG
>QIHS01000028.1 GCA_003229095.1 Woeseia sp.
CAGACATCTTCTCCCACATTCGCCATATGGCCTGGACAACCGGGCCATCGTTCACCATTGCGTTGATCGTGTTTACCTTCATCGGCCTGGGGACCGAGGTACAGGCAAGTTCCTCTTCTCTCGATCAACTGATGTTGACGCTGGATAGCAATTTCAATATTTCCGTGGTCGCATTGCTGCCGCTCGCTGTTGTTTTCTACATGGCGTACAAAAAAACGCCGCCACTGCCGACTATTCTTTTCGGCGCTTTGCTTGGTGGTGTGCTGGCAGTCTTCCTGCAGCCTGAAGGTGTGCTGAAGTTCGCAAACTCACCTGAGTTGCCGACCGGCATCGCAATGACCAAAGGCGTCTGGATTGCGATGTCTGATGGCTATGTTGCTACCACCGGGGTTGCAGCAGTGGATGAGTTGCTGTCAAGAGGCGGTATGACCAGCATGCTGGTCACCATCTGGCTCATTCTGACAGCACTGGCGTTCGGCGCTGTTCTTGAACACGCGGGGATGCTGAAGCGACTAATCGATGGCGCGCTAAAACGCGCGAAGTCTACCGGTTCGCTGATTACGACAGTGGTGATGAGTTGTATCGGTATTAACATCGTCGCCGCTGACCAGTACATTGCCATTGTCCTGCCGGGCAAAATGTACCGCGCGGAATTCAAGAAGCGCAATCTCGACCCGAAAAACCTTTCTCGTGTAATTGAGGATTCCGGCACGCTGACCTCGCCACTGGTGCCGTGGAATACCTGCGGCTCATTCATGGCCGCAACGCTGGGTGTGCCAACGCTGGTCTACCTGCCATTCGTTTTCTTCAATCTGATCAACCCGCTGGTATCAATCTTCTACGGCTTCACCGGTTTTACAATGGTCAAAATCGATGAGACCGATGAAGTGGCGGAGACAACTGCTGTAAAGGCATAGAATCTGATGACTGATCTGAGCACAAAGAACACTAACGCACTCATTAGTTTTGCTGCCGTCATCGTTATCGTTTTCGGCATGCAAGCAGCGAAAGTCTTGCTGGTGCCGTTCCTGTTAGCGGTGTTTCTTGCGCTCATTGCCGTGCGACCAATGCTCTGGTTGCAAAGTCACAAAATACCTTCAGCGCTGGCGGCTTTGTTTGTCGTCATTGCAATGATGCTGATTATCGGTCTGGTTGGTGGAATTGTTGGTTCCTCAATCGCCGACTTTACTGTGGCCCTGCCGGCTTACCAGGCGCGCCTCGACGGAATTGTACAAGGCGCTTTGAGTCTCATCGCCGGATTTCTGGGTGACGACACATCATTCTCGGATTTGGGCGAGTTAATTGACCCGGGCTGGGCAATGGGTCTTGCGGCAAATATTCTCAACGGACTCCAGGACGTACTGACAAATGCGTTCCTCATCCTGTTCACAATGGTTTTCATCTTGCTCGAAGTATCGAGTATGCGCATCAAGGTTCAGGCTGCATTTGGTCGAAACGCGGAAACATTCGAGGGTCCGCGACAGTTCGTCAATAACCTTGGCCGCTACCTCGGCATAAAGACGGTTGTCAGTTTGGCCACCGGCCTGACAGCGACACTTCTCACATGGTGGGTTGGGCTCGATTTCCCCTTGCTGTGGGGCATGCTGGCGTTTCTCTTTAATTATGTGCCGACCATTGGCTCAATCATTGCAGCGGTGCCGGCCATACTGATGGCGCTGGTGCAGTTGGGCCCTGGCGAGGCAACGACGACGGCGCTGGGTTTTGCAGCCATAAACGTCTTTTTTGGAAACGTCATTGAGCCTCGTCTGATGGGCTTTGGTGTCGGCATTTCGCCGCTGATTGTATTCACTGGCCTGGTGTTGTGGGGCTGGATATTCGGCCCGGTCGGCATGTTGCTATCAGTGCCGTTGTCGATGGCCTTGAAAATGGCGCTGGAAGCCGATGAGCGGACACTCTGGATAGCGATTCTTCTGGGCTCCGAACGTGACGCTGAACATGCGCTGGCGCAGCGTATGAACGATGAAGGCGCTATCGAATAGC
Source organism: Woeseia sp. (assembly GCA_003229095.1). Classification (GTDB taxonomy): domain Bacteria; phylum Pseudomonadota; class Gammaproteobacteria; order Steroidobacterales; family Woeseiaceae; genus SZUA-117. The sequence continues at coordinate 2,002 of QIHS01000028.1, forward strand.
ACGCCGTGTCGTCCGTATTCTATAGAGAGCCTGCATCGTCATACCCAACGGCTGTGCGCGGAGAGGGCATGTATCTCTTCGACGATCAAGGCCGCCAGTACCTCGACATGAGTGGTGGTGCCGCCGTGTCCTGCCTCGGGCACGGCCATGCAGATGTTATTCGGGCGGTGCAACAGCAAGCGGAGACACTTGCGTTTGCGCACACTTCATTCTTTACAAATGCACCACAGGAAGAGCTGGCAACAAGATTGGCCGCTCGTTTTTCTGCAACCGACGCACGCGTCTGGTTCACGTCCGGCGGGTCCGAGTCTAACGAAACGGCAATGAAGATCGCCTGGCATTACTGGCGTGCGCAGGTCAAGCCGGACAAAACCATTATTATCAGTCGCCAGTTCAGCTATCACGGTGGCACGCTTGGTGCGACGTCGATTAGCGGCACACTTTCGCGTCGGGCGCCCTACGAGCGGGTGCTGCACAACTGGCCACGCATCGCGCCCTGTTATGCATGGCGGAATCAACTAATCGGCGAAACCGGCCACCAATACGGGCAACGCGTAGCGACCGAGCTTGATGAAGCAATTCAGCTTGCTGGTGCGGAAAATGTTGCTGCATTTATCGCTGAACCCGTCGTCGGTGCTTCGCTCGGTGCGGTGGCAGCAGAGCAGGGATACTTCGAGGAGATTCGACGCATTTGCGATCGCCACGAAGTCCTGTTCATTGCAGACGAAGTCATGTGCGGCAGCGGTCGAACCGGCACTTTCTATGCCTGCGATCAGGATGCAGTTGTACCCGATCTCGTCACGCTGGCGAAAGGACTGGGCGGTGGTTATCAGCCGCTGGGTGCGATTGTCATACAAAAGTACATTTGCGACAGTATTGCCAATGGCGCGGACGGGTTTCCACACGGGCACACCTATATCGGCCATCCAATCGCGTGTGCAGCCGGGGTCGCAATCCAGAAATGTCTCGATGATGGTTTACTGGCATCGGTTAGCCGCAAGGGAGAACAGCTGATGAGAAGTTTGCAGGACCGTTTTTCTGAACATCACGCTGTGGGAGATATTCGTGGCCGCGGGCTGTTTGTTGGAATAGAGTTTGTCGCAGACCGTGACAGCAAAACTGCATTTCCTGCCGAAGATGGGTTGCCCTACAAGCTCAAAGATGCCGCTATGCAACACGGATTGATCTGCTATCCTGCTGGTGGATCCGTGGATGGAAAATCGGGCGCACACATCCTGCTTGCACCGCCATTTATTGCCGAGGAAAAACACTTCGAGGAACTCGGCGACAAGCTGGCTGCCATTTTTGATTCGGTTTTCGCATGAGAAAACCGAATTCTCGAAACAAAGCCGGAGCCTTTCCTGACTTTCGGCCCCATTTCTTTTGCAAATGACAAAACCCTTCATTGTTATGTGCGCGCCAAACGGTGCGCGCAGAACAAAGGCCGACCATGCGGTCTTGCCGATAACACCCAATGAACTTGCCGATTGTGCGGAATCTGTTCTGGCGGCCGGCGCGGCCATCATGCATGTGCACGTTCGCGACGATGCCTTAGGGCATTCTCTCGACGTTGCTCGTTATCGGCAAGCGACGGATGCCATTCGGGATCGGGTAGGTGATCGACTGGTTATACAGATTACGACCGAGGCGTGCGGCAAATATCGACGCAGCGAGCAAATGGCGATGGTGCAGGAGCTGAGACCCGAAGCTGTTTCGTTGGCCATAAGAGAGCTATGTCCCGACAATGATGCGGAGCCAGCCGCGCGTGATTTTTTCTGCTGGTTAAAGACTGCTGGCGTAATGACTCAATACATTCTCTACTCGCAGGAAGAAGCTGCCTATTTCGCATACTTGCTTTCCATCGGTGTCATACCGGACGAGAGCCCGTTTGCGCTGCTCGTGCTGGGCCAATACAACAACCGAAGAGACGGCAATGCGAGCGATCTCGACCCGCTCGCTGCGGCGATGGGTGCAAAAACCGAATGGGCAGTTTGCTGTTTCGGTCAGGCTGAGCAGGACGCAGTCGCGCGCGCATCCGCTTTGAACGGGCACGCGAGAGTGGGCTTTGAAAACAACATCTTGTTGCCTGATGGCAATACGGCTTTTGACAACGCGGCACTCGTCAGGCTGGCGGCAAAATGTCGTGGAGACAGACCACTTGCTACTGCGGCCTGCGTGCGCCAAATGTTCTTGTAGGCCAGGTTGCGGCAGCTTCAACAGGCTACTCTTCCTGCTTTCATTTTACAATTTTGCTCACTGGCACCATGTAACTAACGCATATTGTGTGAAGCGAACGTCATATCTGCACACGAAACGTAACAGAAAACATGTCAGGCATATTTCATATTATTGGCTTACGAAAAAAATGGACCTGGCGCCACTGTTGTCCCACTTAATTTCTCACCAGCGCCAGTTTAAGCTGCGGCGGCGGTGCATTGGTTTGTTTTTGACCCTTGAGTAGTTCAACCAAAGAGCGGCGCGCGAACAGATTCATCTGTAGTAGCCGCAATATTTGTCGCAAGCTCTTATCGACTTTCGACTGAAAGCGAAGAAAGGCGAGTGACAGATACAAACACAATGCGACCAGTATTTGTGTCATTACCGCGTTTTCACTGGTGCCGAGAAAGGCCTTGATTTTGAGATTTTGCTTGATCCATTTGAAAAACAATTCGACCTGCCAGCGTTGCCGGTAAATGTCAGCAACCGTCTTCGCTGACCAGGCGAAGTTGTTGGTAATAAATTCATAGTGTTTGCCCGTTTCCGGATCACGGTAGCCGATTCGGCGAATGGGTATGAGCGCTGTGGAACCGTCGTCATTTGACCTGTACTCAATCGTTTGATCGCTCGTCAGCCCCTGCGCTTTGTTGACTTCACGACGCTCAAGTACCCGGTACTGAGCATTGCGACGAAGCCGGGTGACAAAGAATACTCCCTGTTCAGTCAACTTGTTATGAGGCTGCAACTGCTTCAATTTCCAGCAACCACTTTTCGTCAAATATTCCTGTGATAATTACCGTCAATGCAGGATTGATTTCTCCGAGAAACTCTTGCCTGATCGAGCTACTGATTTCTGCATATTCTCTTGATGAAAGAAAAATCGTTACTTTCGTCAAATTTTCAACCGTCATACTTGCTTCTTTCAACTGAGCCGCGATATTTGACCAAACTAGTCGACACTGCGACTCAATGTCTATAGGCGTGTCGCCATT
>QIHS01000564.1 GCA_003229095.1 Woeseia sp.
TCAGTGTCGGGCGGCGTGCTGCTCAGGCAAGGCAACCGCCTTGCTGGCGCGGAATCTGCCGCTTACGATCCGCTAACCCGCGCACTCAACCTGACCGGCGGCGTGCGCTATGCAGGACCCACTTCTTCCGTCACCAGCGAGTCAGCCGAATTTGCATACGATACGGGCCGCATTCGTTTCGAAGACGCCGAGTTTCAGGTTGGCCAAAGGGACTCGCGTGGGTCGGCGAGTGTTCTTGAAATCAATCAGGACGGCAAACTTCAGCTTGCCAATGTCAATTACACGACCTGTCCGCCGGAGTCCGAAGCCTGGATAATCGAGGCACGCGATATTGAACTCAATACAAAAACCGGCGTGGGCACTGCGAAAGGTGTGCGCTTAAGATTCAAGGGCGTTCCCATTCTGTACTCGCCCTATTTGTCCTTTCCGATCAGCGATGCACGCAAGTCAGGCGTGTTAGTACCCGAATTTGGCAGCACCGGGCGCAGCGGCAACGAACTAAGTCTGCCTTATTATTGGAACATTGCCGAAAACTACGACGCCACGTTTACGCCAAGACTGCTGTCAGCTCGAGGCCTGCAAGTGGGCACTGAATTTCGCTACCTGTTTGCCAACAGTGGTGGCGATGTGCAGATCGAGTATTTGCCTAGCGACAACAGGTTCAATGGCGATCGCCAGTTTGTATCCTTTGATCATCAGACACTGTTCCGGAATGGCTGGCGCAATCAGATCCGATATCGAGAGGTCTCGGACAACCAGTACTTCGAGGACCTCGGTGGCAGCCTGAGCAATGCAAGCATTACGCACCTGAACCGAAGCTTGCTATTCGACTATTTCGGCGAAAACTGGTCAATGCTGGCATTGATCCAGGACTACCAAACTATCGATGAGGCTATCGCGCCTATCGATGAACCCTATCGAAGACTGCCGCAGGTTCGCCTTGATGGTCGCTGGCCCGACAGCCTGATGGGATTCGACTTCAGTTTCGACAGCGAGCTGGTCTACTTCGACCGTGACGTCGGTGTCACCGGCTGGCGGTTGAATACCGCGCCACAGATCGAGTTGCCCATCAAAAACGCCGGCTGGTTCGTCATACCCAGCGTAACACTTGACCATACGCGCTACCGTTTGGACAACACCGTGGCGGGTGCCGAACAAAGCCCGAGCCGCACCCTGCCAATTGCAAGCCTTGATCTTGGCCTGCATTTCGAACGCCTGCTGAATTCAGGCAGTGGCCGGATACAAACGCTTGAGCCACGGCTTCTTTATGTGCATGTGCCGCATCGGGATCAATCGGCACTGCCTGTTTTCGACACGATTCTGCCTGACCTCAATCTTGTGCAGCTGTATCGCAAGAACCGCTTCCTTGGCGTCGATCGCATTACTGACACCGACCAGCTAAGCATTGGCATTACCTCGCGCATACTGGAATCGAGTTCCGGTCGTGAACTCATGTCGGCGACGATCGGGCAGGCGCGTTATTTGAGCGCGCAGGACGTCAATATTCCGGGCCAGACGATGAATCTTGCAGAAACCTCAGACTACATTGCCGAAGTGCGTTTCCTGTTGTATGACAACATCAATTTTGACTTTGGCCACCAGTGGAGCGGCGGAAATCGCGGCACTACGCAATCGGAAGCGCGCCTTCAATACCGGCCCGCTCCCGACAAAATTCTGAACCTCGCTTATCGATTTCGCCGCGAGTCGATTGAACAGGGCGACTTGTCGTGGTCCTGGCCGCTGTCGCAGAATTGGAATTTTGTTGGCCGCTACAACTACTCCTTTCGCGATTCCGAACCACTGGAGCAATTCTATGGGCTTGAATTCGAAAGCTGCTGCTGGGGTTTGCGACTGGTGTCCAGGCGTTATATCTCTACGCGAGATGGAACCCGTGACTCATCTATCGGTCTGCAATTAGTACTGAAAGGAATGACGAGTGTCGGTACGGCTGCAGACCAGCTCCTGGAGCGCGGAATTCTTGGTTATTCGCGCAACCTGAACTAAGATCACCTCAATTCAACGATTATTGCTTCTTCAGATCTTTTTTTATGAATAAATTCAAATATTTAACAGCATATCTGGCAATCACCCTGGCGCCAGCCAGCGCCTTTTCCGATGAATTATCGGAAACCGGCCAGTTTCTCGACGGTGTCGCGGCAATTGTCAATGAGGGGGTCGTTCTCAAAAGCGCCCTCGACCAGCAACAGGATCTCATCATACAGCGCGCGGTGGCGCAGGATATTTCACTGCCGCCGGCGCACATTCTGCGCGAACAGGTACTCGAGCGACTGATCCTGGAGGAGATTCAGGATCAACGGGCAAAGAATATCGGTATCCAGGTCTCTGACCAAATGCTGAATACGGCAATTGCGCAAATCGCGGAAAACGCCGGCTTCAAATTTGAAGAAATGCCGGAAGTACTCGCCAGAGATGGCGTTGAGTACGGCGAATACCGTCGCGACATGCGCAAGCAAATGATCCTGGAACAGTTGCGGCGAATAGATGTCGTCGGTCGGATATCGGTATCCCCCCGCGAGATCGACCAATGCATTGCCGACCTCGAAGACAACGCAGTCGTTAACTCCCGCTACAACCTGTCACACATTTTCATATCTGTGCCCGGATCCGCCACGGCTGAGCAGTATTCGGAAGCGGAAGCCGAAGCCGATGAGGTCCATGCACGGCTGCGTGATGGCGCCAATTTCGGTGAGCAGGCTATTCGCCACTCTGATGGCGATACCGCACTTGAGGGCGGCAGCCTGGGCTGGCGGCCCGGTGATCAGCTACCAACGATGTTCTTCGAAGTCGTCGGCGAGATGAATATCGGTGATGTGTCACAGCCGATACGAGCAGTCAGCGGCTATCACATCGTCAAAGTTAATGATCTGCAGGGTATTAACCAACAAAGTGAAATTGAACAGATGCTGGTGCGTCACATCCTGATCATTCCGAATCAGATTATCGATGAGGAAACCGCGAAACAGCGCCTTGAAGATGCGATGCGGCGAATTGGAGGCGGCGAACCATTCGGCGAAGTGGCCAAGTTGCTTTCCGACGATCCTGGATCTGCAAACAACGAAGGCGAGATGGGGTGGTCCGACCCGGGAACCTTTGTACCCGAATTTGAGGACATCGCAATCAACCTGGAAACGGGTGTGTTGTCCGAGCCGTTCCGCAGCCGCTTCGGCTGGCACGTTCTGGAAGTGGTCGAACGTCGCACTTACGACAATACGGAAGACCTGAAGGAATCGAACTGCATTCAACGAGTCCGCAACGGCAAGCTAAATAATGAAACCGAACTCTGGGTACGCCGGATTCGCGACGAGGCATTCGTCGAATCACGTATCTGACCTGACGACGCATACGCCAACTCCAATGGTCGCTCTCGCCGGGATTGGTCAGGAAGTCACTCGTACCATTGTTTCGTCGCGCTGCTCTTAGGCAATTTGGGCGAATTGGACGATGGCCAGCACTCATTCAACCAGCCCCCTTATCGTCACAGCCGGCGAACCGGCAGGCATTGGCCCGGAGTTGTGCCTGGCATTGGCGGAAACTGAATGGTCCAGCAGGCTTGTATTGATTGCTGACATCGACATGCTCGCCGATCGTGCCGAGATGCTCGGAAAGTCGATTCGGTTAAGTGAATACAAGGCGTCATCCCGGCGCTCGGTGGGCGAACTCCAGGTGATTTCCCAACCACTGGTGAACCAACCTGATTGCGGACGCCCCGATCCGGCTAATGCCGCGTCATTGCTTGAAGGTCTGAGGCGAGCTGTTGATGGCTGTGTATGCGGAGAGTTTTCAGCGCTGGTCACCGCGCCACTGCAGAAAAGTGCCATGATGGATGCGGGCATCCAATTTAGCGGGCATACGGAATTTCTTGCCGAACTTACCGACACGCCAATGCCGGTCATGCTGCTTACAGCCGGCGACTTGCGAGTGGCCCTTGCCAGCACACATCTGCCACTTCGTGATGTGCCGGATTACCTGACAACGGACAAACTCGTGGCGGTGTTACAGGTTTTGCACGAAGATTTGATCCGCAAATTTCGCATTCAGGATCCGGCGATTGTCGTCTGCGGGCTCAACCCTCATGCAGGCGAAGGCGGCCATCTGGGGGCAGAAGATCAGGAGATCATTGCGCCGGCAGTGGCCAGTTGTGCGGCACTGGGTATGAATGTCCGCGGACCCGTGCCAGCCGATACTGCGTTCATGCCTGACGACAGCGAAACCGACGCCATTCTCGCGATGTACCACGACCAGGGACTGCCGGTGATCAAGTACGCGAGTTTTGGACACGCGATCAATGTGACACTGGGCCTGCCCATCATTCGCACGTCAGTCGATCATGGCACCGCGCTGGATATCGCTGGCAAGGGTGTCGCCGACGTCGGCAGCCTGATCGCCGCGATTGAACTCGCTGCGACGCTCGCAGGACAATGAAGCTTTACTTATGAAACATAGGCCACGCAAACGTTTTGCGCAGCATTTCCTCACCTCGCCGGAAATTGTTGAGCAGATCGTTTCTGCAATCGCGCCTCGCGAAGGTGAAATCATCGTTGAAATTGGGCCGGGGCAAGCCGCCATCACCGCCCCGCTCGCTGCACTGGCGACAAAATTGCACGCCATAGAATTCGATCGCGACCTCGCGGCTGCGTTAACGGCCCAATACGCCGACCAGGCACAGGTGACCATTCATGAAGCAGACGCACTCAAATTCGACTATTCGACCCTGGGCGAAAAATTGCGCATTGTTGGAAACCTGCCCTACAACATTTCCACGCCACTGCTTTTCCATTTACTTGAATACAAGAATTGCATCGTCGATGCACATTTCATGCTGCAAAAAGAAGTGGTCGAGCGCATGGGAGCAGCACCTGGCAACAAGAATTTCGGCCGCCTGACCGTCATGCTCGGTTGCCAGATGGAAGTCGTGCCGTTGTTCGATGTCCCGCCCGGCGCATTTTCCCCACCGCCACGGGTAATGTCATCCGTGGTCAGAATGCGACCGCTGCCCGCCCCGGGCTTTGTAGTCGTAGATACAGAGTTACTCGCGACCATCGTTCGTGCGGCTTTTTCGCGACGCCGAAAGACGCTGCGCAATGCACTGATGGGCGTGGTCGACGTATCCCATATCGAAGCGGCGGATCTCGACCCCGGCGATCGTCCTGAACAGATTCCAATCGCCGGGTGGGGCGGCAAGTGACCGCAAGTCAAGCTGCCGGCAAGTAAGGTAGAATATGCAACGTAACCCATTTTGGTGTGAACAGGGCATGGACAAAAAAAAATACGAAATAAGAATCCGGGTTGCCACTCAATATGTGGACAATCAGTCTGAGCCCGATATCGACCGCTACGTCTTCGCCTATACAATCACGATAGAAAACAAGAGCGACATACCTGCCCAGTTGCTCAGTCGCCACTGGATAATCACCGATGCCAACGGCAAGGTCCAGGAAGTGTCGGGTGACGGCGTCGT
>QIHS01000058.1 GCA_003229095.1 Woeseia sp.
GGAACGAGAAACACGGCGCCAACGTCCGAAATTACGTCACAAATAAACCTAAGCCACCATACGCCGCCACGACGAGTGAATTATTGCCTGGCGAATTTCGGATTCGCAGAATTATGGTTGTCCCTATTTTTCACTCAGAATGATGGATGTCCTTATCTTTCTTCGCTCTTATCTTTTTTTATCATTTTTTAGTACACACCTAGCCAGGTTGGGACGTCTCGCCAGGATTCTCCGAGGCGGCGGTCTAGTTGACGATAGTTGGGTTCAAACTGTGATACCAGCTTCCAGAAGCGTTTTGAGTGATTCATATGTCGGCCGTGGCACAGTTCATGTATTAGCAAGTAGCGAGTAAGAGCTGGGTCGAGAAATAGCAGGGAGAGATTCAGGCTGATCGTTCCGCTTGAGCTGCGGCTGCCCCAGCAGGTGCGTTGCAAGCGGATATGCATTTTCTTGAATGGCACATCGGTCAGCAGCGACAACGATTGCAATTGTGGTTCGAATGCCCGTCTTGCAACTCCGGCTAGCCAGCGTTTCAATGCTTTCACACATAGCTGTTCATTGTTCGTGTTGCCACTCAGCGTGACGATGGCTTGCGAAAACCTGTAGCGAACATCCTTAGACCCAACTTCCGGTCTGTATCGAACGGAAACCTGAAGGTCAATCGCCGGCAAGTGAATTTCCACCGGCAGCCTAAAAACCTCTGGAGTATAGGTCTCACCAAAAGAGAGTCGCGCCCTATCGATCCAATCCCGGTTTTCCTCAACGAAATTTCTGACCGTCCGCGCGCTAGTACGCCGGGGCACAACGACCTCTACCCGACCACGTGGAAATACCTTAATGGAGAGTCTTTTTGCCCTGGGACTAACCCGCACAGAAAAGCCCGGCGCCTGGCCGGACTCATTCTGATTTGCTTCGAAAAGCGGGAGTTGTCGAGCCGTGTCTAACACGGCCCCAAGTGTAACGACTTTAGCCTGAACCGGTCACAAATAAAATGCGGTCCACTGCCAATCAGGGCCGGTTGCCGCTAAATATCACAGCATCGCCCATGGTCATCTCTCCCGTGACACCACCGACCTCGGCTGATTCACTGATAAAGAGCTCAACCTCCCGTTCTAGTTGGATGTCCCCAATCACTTTTGATTCTGGCCCAATGATGATTTTTGGCTTGCGTTTATCGCGATTCCAGCCCCAACCACCGGGTTCCTGGACGATCAAGTTGCCGTGCAACGTTGAGCCATCAAGCAACCTTACGTCGCCATTGACCGTGATCAGGTCGCCGCCGACCTCCGCCGTCGTCAGGGTAATCTCACCATTTACGTTTGCAACATCTCTTGCCACGTTGGTACCGTTACCCAGGCTGATTTTTCCATTGACGACGTCAACACCACCACTAACCGCGACATTCTTGCCAATCTTGATCGAACCGTTGACGCTGTTGAGATCGTCGGTCCTTGCACCTGATGAAATCCGGATACTGCCGTTGACGGTTCCGGCCTTTTCTACCCTGGCATTTTCACCAATTCGAATCGTCCCGTTGACCGTACGCACTGAACCGGAAACAGTCGCTCCCGAACCAACCGAAATGCTTCCATTTACTGTCGATTCGCCGCTCGACTCACCCCCGTCCGCAATACTGATGCTTTTATTCATATTGACCGCATGGGCGGGTGCGAACACCAGCAGGACCGCAATAACGGTAGCAAACGATACTTTTCCAGAATGTCGTTTCATCTCTATTTCCTTCAATTCAAGGCATGAATCTGAGTTTGTAACATTTTGATACCGCCGGGCCACAATTGGTTGTAAACAGACCACTTTGCGGCGTGACCAACACAAGGTAGGCTACGCCCCTGATTCCGCCCAGACCTGAAATGTGCCATGCCAATTGCCCTGGAAGCCAGAAACCTCGTTAAAAAGTACCCGGGCGTTCTGGCAGTTGACGACGTGTCATTTGAGGTTCAGGAAGGAATTTGCTTTGGGCTGCTTGGGCCCAACGGCGCGGGCAAAACCACTACCGTAGAAATAATGGAGGGCGTGACGCCAGCGACCTCGGGTGAAGTCTGGTACTACGGCTCTCCTGCAGGCAAGAAATTCCGCGAAGAGGCTGGCATCCAGTTTCAAAATACCGCATTGCAGGATTTCATTACGGTGAAAGAAACGCTGCAGATGTTTCAAAGCCTCTACAACCGCCAATCGGATATCGAGCACATTATAGAACAATGTTCACTTGGCGAATTGCTTGACCGTGACAATCGCAAATTATCAGGCGGCCAGCGACAACGCTTATTGCTCGGTGTTGCCCTCGTAAATCGTCCGCGACTTGTTTTCCTCGACGAGCCTACCACTGGCCTCGATCCTCAAGCCAGGCGAAATTTCTGGGACCTGATCAAACGTATTCTCAGTGAAGGCACGACCGTTATTTTAACAACGCACTACATGGAAGAAGCTGAAATTCTCTGTGACGAAATAGCCATCATGGACAGCGGAAAAATCATTATTCAGGGCACACCGAAAGACCTGCTCAATCAACACTACAAAAACGTCATCATCGAGTTACCCATGGATGACTTCTCAGCTGATCTGAGCACGATCAAACACCGGGTCCTCGAAACACAGGGCGTTATCGAAATCGAAACCGATGACGTCAACGAGAGCTTGCGACAACTGACCGCAGTTACTTCCGGTCTTAATCGAATGAAAATCCGCCAACCCAACCTCGAAGATCTGTTCATCGATCTAACCGGCCACAATTTGCGGTCCTGATAATGCTAAAACGTATTTACGCCATTTTTCGTGCGCGCAACCTCGAATTCATTCGCGATCGGGGGTCTATGAGTTGGAATCTTGTCCTGCCGGTCGCATTGATGTTCGGGCTATCGTTTATCTTTGGTGACGATCGCGCGGAATATACGGTCGGGGTTGTGCAGGACGCATCGGCAATCGATGCTACCGAGCATCCCTTTCTCGACACTCGCTACGTTAAGTTTGTTGCTGTCGGCAATATTCAGGATGGTCAACGCAAAATTGGCAGACACCAACTCGATCTGCTGGTCGAATTTGGCGACCGTCCTCAATACTGGATCAATCCGGACTCTCCGAAAGGCTACTTCGTAGAATTCTCCCTGCTACAGGCAGATGCAGAAGCCGGCAATCGCATCACGAGATCGCAAATCGAAGGCGACCCAATTCGCTATGTCGATTGGGTCTTGCCGGGGATTCTCGGCATGAACATGATGTTCAGCAGCCTGTTCGGCGTTGGCTATGTCGTCGTTCGATACCGCAAGAACGGTTTTCTCAAACGACTCCGCGCCACTCCGTTGCGGGCCGGCGAATTCATCGCCGCACAGATCGCTTCAAGACTCATACTCACCGTCGTGCTGACCTCCTTTGTGTTTCTTGGCACCCAGTATTTTCTCGATATCAGAATGGAGGGCAGTTACCTGGCACTGCTGGTCGTCCTGGTGGCTGCTGCGGCTTGCCTGATCTCCATGGGCCTGATGATCTCCGCACGTGTCACCAGTGAAGAACTTGCCGGCGGATTACTCAACTTGGTGACCTGGCCCATGATGATGCTGTCGGGCGTCTGGTTTTCGTTGGAGGCCGCGGGGGAATGGGTCCGCCTCATTGCCAGCATGTTTCCATTAACACACGCACTGCAAGCTGCGCGGGCAGTCATGCTTGACGGTGCCGGCCTTGTCACTGTCCTGCCGCAATTGACAATTTTACTGGTCATGACTGCGGTCTTTCTTGTACTGGGTGCATTCATCTTTCGCTGGCACCCTCGTTAGTCAGAACTGGATGAACTTCTGTGCAACTGATTGATATTGGTGCGAATTTGACGCACAGCAATTTCCACGCCGACCTTGATGAGGTCATAGGAAACGCCGCCAATGTCGGCGTTAATCGACTGATTGTTACCGGTGCGAGCGGACAAGGTAGTCTCGATGCTTGCGAGCTGGCCCTAAAACATCCGGGTCGAATGTTTGCAACAGCAGGCGTCCACCCGCACCACGCTGCCGACTACACTGATGACACTCACCAAATTTTAGTCACTTTGATAGAGCATGAAGCAGTGGTAGCAGTTGGCGAATGTGGGCTTGATTATTTTCGCGACTTGTCACCTCGAGAAGCTCAAAAGGCGGCATTCGAACGACAACTGGATATTGCTGTCGGTACGAAGTTGCCAGTATTTCTGCATCAGCGCGATGCGCACAACGACTTCGTCGACATACTTGCGCCGAGGATGTCAGCGTTGTCACGCGCAGTCGCCCACTGCTTTACCGGCGACGAGGCCCAACTGCTTCAATACCTGGAATTGGGTCTCTACATCGGCATTACCGGCTGGATCTGCGATGAACGTCGCGGCGCTCATCTCAAGGAGATTGTGTCGTTGATTCCTGACGACCGACTGATGATCGAGACAGACGCACCCTATCTTCTGCCCCGCAGTCTTAAGCCAAAACCTGAGTCACGCCGCAACGAGCCCAAGTACCTCCGCGAAGTGTTGCGTGTCGTTGCAGACGCACGTCAGCAGGACGAGGAAGAAGTTGCGGCGAAAACTACGGCCACAGCGGAACTATTCTTCGCCCTGCCAGGCTAAGATCAAAGCGATCGAGGAACAAGCGCAACCACCCTCACCGGCCCACCAGATCCGCCTTCAATTTTCATCGGCAGTGCAATCACCAGGCTGCCGGTTGCCGGCAATGCAGCGAGGTTGGTCAGGTTCTCCAGATTGGCCACACCTTGTGCGGCAGAAATCCGGTGTGCGATAAAATCTTTGCTTTTACCAAAATCGATTGATGCCGTGTCAATGCCAATCATCGCGACCTTGCGTTCGTCCGTGAGGAGTCGGGTCGCTTCGGCACCAAAACCCGGAAACTGCAGATTACTGGCATCGCCCTTTGTATCGTCACCGAAATACGCCAGTGCATCAGGCCAGTGGCGACTCCAGTTCGTTTTGACCAGCACGATACTGCCAGCGGCAATTCGCCCATGGATTCGCTCGAATGCTTCAATGTCACTTAGCTTCAGGCGGTAATTTCGATCTGAATTGGCGAACTCTGTGATATCGATAACAACCGCAGGCGCGATCATATTTTCTAACGGTATCTGCTCGGTTGACAGGCCACCCTTTGAAAAATGCAGCGGCGCGTCCAAATGCGTACCACCATGTTCCGGCGTACACAATAGCCTTGCTCAGTGTCTCCGTATGCGAGCTCATGTTTTTCAAAACTGGTTGGCGAGGTTGGCCAATAAAGAGTGTCGTTTCCATAACCATGACTTAGATCAACGATCCGGTATTCTGTGAGGTCGAACGGCAGAGCCGATCCGCAAACAACGATTGCAAGTAGAGAAAGCGCTAAACGGGGAAACATAGATCAGCTCCTGAAAAGTTTGCCATTCGTCATGCCGGCACAATGTGCAATTCAGGCACCAACATCGCACGTTCCCAATGTGGCTTGAAGGCTTCGATTTTCACCTTGCCGGCTGCCTTGTCCTCATCGCCAAATTCCTCGTCCAGTTCCTCCAGCGTACAAACAAGACTTGGCACCCCTTTCGTGAAGGTGGCGCCGTCCAGGAAAAGGATGCGGCCGGACACCGGAACCTGCCGCACGATCTGCCGTACTGCGGCGATTCGATCGTAGAGCGCCGGCTGTGGATTCGTGAAGGTGAAGCGTTTGGTGTCACTGATAACCGTCCAGTCCTGCATTTTGTCGCTGCCAAACACCGTGCCAACAACTTCCTTAACCTCGATGATCAAAAGGCCCTCTGACGTCAGCACAAGATGCTCTATCTGGATTTCCCCTTCATCCGCCTTGGGGATGACAATTCCATTGATTCGATCAAATGCGATGTTGGCGAGTACGGAGGCAAATGTGCGTCCTCGTGCACGTCGATGTCGAAGAACCAGCCCGGCAACAATAAGCGCAAGCACAACAGCTATTAGAGGCCAGGAATCGCCTATTGAACCAGGCAGTAGTTCATTCATTATCAGAAGCGCTTTTGCGCAGGGTCGAGATATTTTTGGCGCATAGCGGCGAAGGACCTGACATGGAATACGATCAAGGTGTCAATGATGGCTGTGACACTGTTGATGATCAAGTGCAAAACTCCTCGGCCAACACTTTTTCAAGCGCAGCCATAGATGCATCGATTTCCAAAAACTGTCGGGGTCTTGCCAGCGTATCGGCGAGATCGGCTGGCAGTGGCACCGTTGTACCAATAATCGGCTCAACGATTTGCTCGAATTTTGCCGGATGGGCTGTTGCCACTATAATCCAGTCTTTGTCGAGTTGTTCCTGCGGATCGAGTAGCCGCCACGCATGCGTTGCCGTTGCTGTGTGCGGGCAAGTGGCGAAACCGAATTCTGCGAAATTCTGTCCAATTTGTTGCGTAATTTGTGCGTCGTTCACCGATACCGCGCAAAGCTGTTTGCTAAGTTGAGCTGCCTCTCCGCCAAGATGGCGTAACCGTTCCATATTGCTCGGGTTGCCGACATCCATAGCGGACGCCAAAGTCTGCACGCTCGACCTCGGCTTCCACTCTGCACTCTCAAGGTAATCGTTGATCGTACGATTCTCATTCGTTACCAGAATAATGTCGCCGATTGGCAGTCCACATTCCCGTGCCAGAAAACAGGCGAAGGCGTTGCCAAGATTGCCGGTTGGAATGATGAAACCGGGTTTCCTGCCCAATTTCGCATGATGCATAACACTGGCGTGCGCGTAATAAATCGCCTGCGGCAACAATCGACCGATGTTGATGCTGTTGGCGGAACTGAAACGATACTTCTCTGCAAGGTGCTCATCCGCCATTGCCCGCTTCACGAGCGCCTGACAATCATCGAATGAACCATCGACCGCAAGAGACAATACATTGTCTCCCCAACAGCTTAGCTGATGGGCCTGCCGCGCAGACACTTTACCATCGGGATAAAGCACAACAACTCTCAGTCCGACTCGCCCGTCAAATGCTGCGGCAACAGCACCCCCGGTGTCGCCCGACGTGGCAACCAGTATTGTCAGTGGGTTCTTAACGTCTCCCGCCAAACGACCCAGGCAAGCCGCAAGAAAACCCGCACCGACATCTTTGAATGCAGCAGTCGGGCCGTGATACAGCTCGAGCAAATCACAACTTCCGTGCAAGTCGGGCAGAGCAGTAACTGGCAACGGAAAACTGAATGTTTCAGCGACGACTTCCTTCAAGTCACCCGCGATCGACGAGCCGACAAAAAACGGTCGCAGGAATGCCTCACCAGTGGCACAAATACTTGCGTCTGTGGCCAGCGAGTGCCAGTCAATCCGCGGCATCTTTTCCGGCAAAAAGAGACCACCGTCAGATGCGATGCCTGCAAGTAACGCCTCGTCAAGAGAAACCGGACCTGCGCCCCTGGTACTAAAATATTTCATGACGCTTCCTCGACTATCCGAGCGCCGGGGACATTCAATGAACTGACCCACGACTGACATTCAAAACCTGCTCTATTGCAGGCCTGTTCCATCGTCTTGGCAATAATCCCAGCGTCTTTATCATGGCAAAGCGCGAATATGCTGGGTCCGCTACCCGACATCGAACACCCGATCGCACCCGCCTGAAGGGCAGCTTCCTTCACCGACGGAAAACACGGAACCGAGGCTGCTCGCTGCGGTTCTATGATTTCGTCGCGCAGGCATTCGCCCAGTAGTTCTATATCGTTCTGCAAACATGCTGCTACAAATCCGGCCAGGTAGCCCTGCTGTGTCAGCCACTGTTCCATCGAGTAGCTTTTCGCCAGGCTGTTGCGGGAATCCGCCGTGTTGACCAGCAACTCAGGGTGTAGCAACACACTGCTAATACCCTTTGGCGTCGGCAGCGTCACGATTTTTGGCAGCAATGCCTGCGGGCAAAGCACGAGCCCGCCATACAAACTTGGCGCTACGTTATCGGCATGCAAGCCGCCGCTCACAAACTGCTCACCAACCAATGCGTGCTCAAGCACATCCTCCGTGGGCAAAGGTTGGTCCAGCAAAGCGTTCACCGCGACAGCGCCCGCCACCGCCGATGCCGCGGAACTACCCATTCCTGACTGGAGAGGAATGCCTTTATATACAACAAGCTCTACACCGCGATTATCACCCACCTCATCCCACAGCGATCTGGCCGCAATCGACGCCGTATTTTCTCTCGCATCTGTTGACAGTGACGTATGAATCTCACCATCCAGCCCACGCACCTCTTTTATCCTGATCCCCTGCCCATCCGATATGCGCGCAGACACTTTGTCTCCCGCGCCTCAAAGCCCACGCCAACGTTGCCGATCGATGCCGGCGCAAATGCGGTTACGAGTTTGTTGTCGTTCATATTTGTGTTCCATCACTTAGAGATGCTGCGAGCTTGAGAAGGTCACCGAATACGCCACTTGCCGTCACATCAGGCCCGGCACCAGGGCCCTGGATCACGAGCGGGTTTTGTGCGTAGCGGTCAGACGTAAACTGCACCAGATTATCAGTCAATTGAATGTGGCCAAACGCGTTGTCGGACTCAACCATTTCAAGCGCCACTCCGGCGTCACCGCGATCGGTCAACGTGGCCACATAGCGTAAGAGCAGGCCTTCTGCTTTGGCTTTCTTATACAAAGCCAGCATGTCGTCATCGTAACGTGCGAGCTCGATCATGAATTGATCTACCGGGAGTTCGCGAAGATCCTCAGCAACAAGATTCTGCACAGGAAATTCGCCGATCTCGATACGCTGCCCCAATTCCCGCGCAAGAATGGTCAATTTTCGGGCGACATCCATTCCGGACAGATCATCTCGAGGGTCCGGTTCCGTGAATCCGTTGGCACGAGCTTCTGCGACAATTTCCGAGAACGGTTTCTCACCGTCGTAAACGTTAAATAGATAGGCCAGCGTGCCGGACAAAATTCCCTTGATCGAGCGAATGCGGTCGCCCGTATCCACGAGGTCACGAATGGTGCCGATTATAGGCAGCGCGGCACCCACTGTTGTTTCGTAGCAATATCGGCTGCCACCGTCTCGCGCATTCTTGCGCAGCAGGTCGTAGTAGTCCTGGCT
>QIHS01000014.1 GCA_003229095.1 Woeseia sp.
CGTAGGCAAGATTGATGTCGTCAAATCGTGCGAACATCGGCATCTGCATGGTGGTTTCGTTATGACAGTTGCCACACGTCGCCGTATTCTGCATGGGCGTCCAGACACTGGTTAGAAAAGCCTGCACATCGACGTTCTGGGGCGGCGCAATGCCGTTGTATATCACCGTCGTTGGGCCGGTCACGTTAGGCGCGGGTGTATCGACCGTTTGCGCACCGCCACCGCAGGCAGCGAGCGCAAAACTCATTGCACCTGCGAGGAGAATGGTGCGGAATTTTTGAATCTGAGCCATAGCAATTCCTGTTATGTTGTTCATTGTCATCGTCTCCTACTGGCCCATGCAGTAGACAGCCGCCTCGGCGAATGTCTGTTTCATCTGATAGCCGGCCTGTAGCGATGTCACCATCTGGCTGACCTGGAATCGATCCGCTGCGTCTTCCGGCTCGCGCAGACAAACAGTGCGGAAAACGTTCCTCACCTGGCAGCTTGCGAACGCGTCGCTGTTGGCTAATTCTCGCCCCATCGATGCAGCGCCAGTGCCCGATCCCGGAAGCGACGAATCCCAACCCAGGAACTGGTCCTGACCGTTTCGCCAGTAGTTCATCCAGGAGTCGTCCGTTGTTCGGTAGCCGGGTTCGAAATTGGTGTCATTGTTAAAGTACTTCGGCTGTACGTTGCCGGGTGTGTATTCGATGCTGGCGGAAGCTTCATCGAAGTTGTAATAGGCAAACGCACCGGCCAACGGGTCCATGCCACTGTGGCAGCCAATGCAATTGTTCAGGAACAGTCGACTGTCGCCACCTGGGCTGCGACTCACATCCTGTCGAATACGATCAGGCACCCGTTTGACGTCGTGTACCTGTTCCATGTCGTTGCAAAGGTGGTTGAGCATCGTAAAGCGGAACTGCGCGCGATTGGTGCCCGCAACAAAAAATGCTTCGGCTGCTGCGCGAGTTGTCCAAACGCCTGCGACCGCGCTAGCCGGAAGACCATTAACTGACGACTGCGCCGTCATCACAAGATCTGACTGCATATCGATGTTACGCCGTTCCATTTCTGCGTAGTGATCGTTGTTATTGTTCGAGTAGGGCGGCAACGAACCTGGTCCGATATAGACGATGTCCGCCGAAAACAGGGTATTGAAGGGTACGTCATCGCGAATCATGCCGATCACAGTGGCGATGTAGTCATTCAGCGGCACAAACACGCTTTGCTCGCGATTGGTCCAGGGCGCTGCGAAGTTTTTTAGCGTTACATTATAAAAGCTCGAGTTATCCATAGCGCGCAATGCAGCCGATATCGCTGCGCCCGACGCCACGTCGGCTTCCATTTGTTGCAATACGATTTCACTGGGTGGCACGCCGGCCAGGCGATCGTGAATTCGCTTTGCCTGCTCTCGCGGCCCTGCGTTCGCAGCGGATGCCAGACCCAGGCAAAAAAGCCCAAGCGTTACTATTCGAGTGGTGTGCCCGGCCAGCCTGTGGCCCTCATCACGTTTGTTGCCTGTCGAAGTCCTGTTTCTCATAACATTCCTGCTCGTTGCGAATACGAATCGACTGCGAGTCGAACCCTGTTGATGTTGCAATCACATTCTTTCTTTGCGGGGATTGTGTCGGAGATATGCTTCGTCCGCGATGCCGACGAACATTCCGCCTTTCCCTGGCAGTGTCGTTCAAACGAATGTGCTTTATCCTTAAAGTCTATGCTGCTAGTGGTTCTTTCCGTTACAACGCTGTCGAACAATCGGGCGAACCGAAGAAAATCATGCCTTAGATCGTTTAGAAATGCCGTGAATGCATTCACAGTCCAATCAATCTTTCGCGGCGTCCCGAAACCAATGAATCTTGCTTTACGGTGTTAACAAGCAATTGCTGTGCCATGAATTGTCAATGCGGGATAAAATAAAAATAGCCTAATAAAAACAGACTATTGCACTCAATTCTTCAAGCCTGTCCAGTTGTTTATATGTCAAGTAACTGTCGTCATATGCAAACAGATATTCGTGGCGAAGGTAACAAGTCACTGATTGCCAACGCACTCCGGGATGTCGTCAAACGCAGACAATTGTGGCTCTGTGCGACAAAATAAAATGGCAGGGGCCACCGCATACGATTACATTTGCGATGTTGGATTGCTGGCCTGAAACGGATACGTGTACCCAGCAATTTTTTCGCGAAAAAAATATAATGCCAATCGGAATGCACGTCGATGCGATCGCTATACGGAAAGGCTGCGAAATCAGAAGCTTTACTTTGCGTACTGTCGGGCATTCGAGACATTACATTGCGAATGCGCTTTCCCTAAGCTGACACGGAATTGCGGCCTCATTTGTGATCGCGTTAACGGTATGTCTTGTGCATCTGGTCCACTATTACAGGCTGATCGTAGTGGTGGGATAGTGTGCATCTGATACTTAAAACAGCGGGTGAAACGGAACTTCGTTCGCTGTCGCAGAGGTACTAGGTATGAGTAAACTTGTGACCAAAAAATTGGATGGATCCATCTTCGCAGTCGTCAAATACGCAGCGACCTTGTTGGCGTCACTGGCGATCGTGGCCTGCGATGGCGCAAACCAGGGCGTGCAGATAGGGACAGGTCAGGCACCCGATCCTGTCGTTATCGATTTTCCGATCGCCTACGTTCGAGCGCCGCTCGTCTTTGACGACAATGGCGATCTCGTTCAGGCGGATGTGCGTGAGCTGATTTCGTTTGATTTTGGCGCTGATCTTTTTGTCAGAGATCGAGCATCACCGAGTTCTCTTGCAGTCAATGTCACTGGCGACCTTATGCAAGGTCTGGCCGCGGTACGCGACGTTGAGATTTCCTCCGATGGCAGTACAGTAGTATTCGCCATGCGCGGGCCGGTCGATCTAAATTTAAACCTGGACGATGAAGAGCAGCCGACCTGGAATATCTGGGAGTACTCGTTCGACACAGAATCGCTGCAGCGCGTCATCATTGGCGATGTGACCGCCGAAATCGGACATGACCTGGCTCCTGCTTACCTGCCGGACGGTCGAATCATTTTCACCTCAACTCGGCAGCGGCGGTCGAATGCGATATTGATCGACGAACTCAAACCGCAATTTCAGGCTCAGGATGAAGACCTCAACGAAGCGGCGTTCTTGCTGCATGTGATGGACGCCGATGGTTCGAACATCCAACAGGTTTCCTTTAATCAGAGTCATGACATGGATCCGACCGTGCTCTCCAGCGGCAAAGTCGTATTCAGCCGCTGGGATCACGCAGGTGGAAACAATGCGATCAACCTTTATCGTATGAATCCGGACGGCTCGCAACTCGAGCTTCTGTATGGCCAAAACAGCCATGACACTGGCACCAATGGCGAGACCATTCAGTTCACGCAGCCGCGCGAGCTTGAGGACGGTCGCATCATGACCTTGATTCGACCGTTTACGAATACAAACGGCGGTGGCGATATCATCGTAATTGACACGCCGGTCTACCTGGAAAATTCGCAACCAACCCGGGACAACACTGGCATGATCGGGCCGGCGCAAGCGCCCGCCACCGTGGTCAACGTCACTACCGTGCCAGGAGAAGTTTCGCCTGGCGGGCGCTACAGATCGCTGTATCCCATCCTGGATGGGACCGGCCGCATACTCGTTAGCTGGAGTCAGTGCAGATTGACCGAAGTCGTTGATCCTGCCGTGCAGCCGCCGGTCTCGCCTTTGTTTTTTCCGTGTACCGATATCAACCTGATCGATCCGTTGCTCGTGGAAGCCGATCCAATTTATGGAATCTGGATTTACGATCCCCGAGATGAGACGCAGCGACCCATCGTGGCGCCGGAAGAGGGCTTCATCTTCACGGAAGTGGCTTCCGCAGATCCGCGTACTGTACCGCCACTCATCCTCGATGCGGAGAACAGGTTCGTAGCAGACCCGAATCTGGTGATTGACGGCGAAGCGGTCATCAGTATTCGCAGCGTCTACGATTTCACTGGCGCCGCAGTTGAGAACATTGAGTCCCTGGCGGATCCGGCACAAACAACGGCCGATCAGCGACCGGCCCGATTCCTGCGGATTGTGAAAGCAGTGTCACTACCTGATGAAGACATTCTCGATCTGGAGGACGAGGCGTTCGGGCCAATCCGAAATCTTGGCATGAAGGAAATCGTCGGCTACTCAATGATCGAACCCGATGGCTCAGTCATGATGAGAGTGCCAGCGAATGTTGCATTGCAAATCAGCGTTCTGGATAGCAACGGGCGGCGAGTCACAGCCCGCCACCAGAACTGGTTGCAGCTGCGACCGGGTCAGCTGCTCGAATGTAGCGGCTGTCACGTTCCTCAGAGTGGCCTGTCGCACGGTCGATTCGATGCGTTCGACTCGGACTATGCGGGTGCGGCGGTTGCGGGTACCTCGTTCAATTCCGGCACCGTTGATTCATTATTCGTCGGCGATCTCGGTGAGACGATGGCCGAGGTTCGTGCGCGCATCAGTTGCAGTAGCGATGCGTGTTCGTCGCTCGAGCCGTCAATGGATGTCGAGTTTTCCGATGTCTGGACCGACGAAATCAAGGCCGGTCGGCCGGTTGATGCGTCTTTCAGTTATTCCTATATCGATTTGACGACGACTCCACCGACCTCGGGCAATTGCATCACGCTGCCTTGGGCGGCAAACTGCCGCACGGTGATCAACTACGAAACCATCATTCATCCCCTGTGGGGCGCGAGTCGGCCGGTGATTGATCCAGTCACGAATCTGCCTGCGCTGGACCCCGTGACCGGATTGCCACTGACGAATGACTGCACCAACTGCCATACGATCGTAGACGATCAGGGCCTGGCTCGAGAACCTGACGGGCAGCTTGATCTCACCGATGGCCTGGACCTGCTGGTGCCCGAGCATTTTAAGTCCTATCGTGAACTACTTTTTCAGGATAACGAACAGACCCTTGACGCCAATGGAGTTTTGGTGGACTTTATGGAAATAATCGGTGTCGATGCGAATGGTGACGACATTCTGGCGCCGGTCGTGGTGAATCCGTCAATGCGGGCTGCAGGTGCAAACGCCTCTGACCGATTTTTCAGCCGATTCGATTCGGTGGCGGATATGCATAACGGGTACTTGTCTGATGCGGAGAAACGCTTAATTGCGGAATGGTTGGATGTCGGAGCGCAATATTACAACAATCCTTTCGACGTCCCGATCAAT
>QIHS01000425.1 GCA_003229095.1 Woeseia sp.
GCTTGCGCCAATGGGGCACATAGTCCAGCCACCCACCATCTCGGGTTTGCGCATCAATTTCATTGACGACCGAGGCCTTCATTTCAACCAGAATTTCTCCTGGCTGTGGAGTCGGGATCGATGTTGTCACCAAGTGCAGCCTATTGCCTTCAGGTCTCAGGGCTGCCGCTTGCATTTGCAGTGTCATCTTTTTTAACCTGTCACTGCCCGGCTACTGTGTTCGCGTTTGTCGGATTTAGCAATTTTCATGGAAAGCAGAGCGTCATACACCGATGAAATGCCCGACCTCGGCAGCGAGGCAGGTATCGTCGAGTGAGGCAACAAGATCGAACTGCGGTTTCGTCTTGGGTAGTTCGTACCTGTAGAAAAACCGACTGGCCCGGAGTTTCCCGTCGTAGAAGTCGACATCTGTTTCGCAGCCGCGATAGACTGTAAAAGCCACATCCATGCAATGACAACATGTCCGAATGCATCCAGATATATTGTTGCATTGGCCAGCTGTCTTTTGAGATCACGATCTGCCAGTACAGCCTCGGTCGCTTTCATCATATCCCCAACTGCGCCTTCCAGGTCACTTGCGAAGGCCGCAGTCGATTGGCAGTCGGCGCCCTCATCAATGGCCTTCGACATTTCGTCTAACAGCGCTATCAAAGCAGCGCCGCCCTGCATACGAACTTTCCGACCTAAAAGATCAATACCGTGAATTGCATGAGTACCCTCATGTATATGATTGAGGCGGTTGTCTCGATAAAACCGTTCGACCGGATATTCGCGCGCATAACCGTATCCACCCAGCACCTGAATCGCGAGTTTGTTTGCCTCCAGGCAGAACTCCGACGGCCAGGATTTTGCGATGGGCGTCAGGATATCCAACAGCAATGCGATACGTTTCTTGTCGTCTGAATGGGTGGAAAGTTTTTCCTGATCGACAAGTTGCGCGCAGTACGCCATCAACGCCGCACCACCTTCAACATACGCTTTCTGGGTCATCAACATCCGTCTTACGTCAGCATGTTCAATGATGGGCACTTGTGGAGACGACGGATTCTTTTCCCCAGGCAAGCGACCTTGTGGGCGTTGGCGCGCATAATCCAGCGAGTACAGATAAGCAGCTTGCGCCGACATAACCGCGCCCTGACCGACCGCGATGCGTGCTTCATTCATCATATGGAACATGTACTGTAGTCCCTGATGCTGTTCACCGACGAGATATCCTCGACACTCGCCACTCTCTCCAAAGTTCAGGATCGTGTTTGTGGTACCGCGGTGGCCCATTTTATGGTTAAGGCCTGCCAATACAACGCTGTTCGACTCTCCGAGGGCGCCCTCGTCAGTCACGCGTATCTTTGGCACGATAAAAAGTGAAATACCTTTCACTCCTGCTGGTCCGCCTGGGATTTTTGCAAGCACCAAATGAATGATGTTTTCGGAGATATTCTGATCGCCACCGGAAATCCACATTTTGGTTCCAGTTATTCGGTAGTGTCCGTCTTCGGTTGGCTCCGCCTTGGTTTTGATGTCGGTGAGAGACGAACCGGCTTGTGGTTCGGACAAGCACATCGTCCCGAACCAGCGCCCTTCCAGCATGGGAGGTAGATAAAGTGCCTGTTGAGCGGCTGAGCCAAACGTACTTATGATGTTGGCGTTCGCAATAGTTAAGAAAGCATAACCGTGGATACCCGTATTCGCGCAAGTGAAGATGTTGGAAACTTGCGCGTAGATATGCCAGGGAAGTTGCATACCACCTAGTTCTTCAGGGAACGTTGCTGCAAAGAACCCGGCATCGGCAAAAGCCGTCAAAGCGTCTTTTACAGCTGGCGGAACAACTGCCTCGCCGTCTACAAACTCTGGTTCATTCGTATCGATTTCGGCAGCGCAAGGCAGATACTTGTCCTCGGCAATGGCTTGCGCCGTATCCAAAATGGCTGCTACCGTTTCTCTATCGTAGCTCTCATTCGCTGGCGCGCTCAATAGTGCCCGAGTGTCGAAAACCTCATAGAGCAGGAAGTCGACATTGCGCCGATCAACAATCATGGGCATAAAAACGAACCTCTAGACGTATTTATGCGGGCGAAGTTTCGAATCGAATTTCAACACCGTGCTCAGTGAGGGTGTCGATAGCGCTCTGCAGATCACGCGTATTTTCCGGTAGATAAATACCCGCCGCTCGGGGCGATTCCCCGCCAAGGCCAATCGTTTCTTTCAGTTGAATATAGGCGCCGACGGCTGTCAGATGCGTTTGTCCTTCCGGATCAAGAATCGTGGCGCGTACCACTTTCTTTGCGCCTGAAGCATCAAGCCCCGTTACCACGATAACGATCTCGTGCGACGCTCCTTCACCAGGGTTGTACAACATCGAACGGCGAAAATTCGTAAAATACGGCCCGCTGATGAGCCCCCAAATGCCTGACCCGACAAGGAACGCCATTGTGCTCGTGGTACTGGCGCTGTCGTAGGCAATGCGCGACGAAGCGGTTTTCGCCCCTGTATACAGCGCCAGAGTTTCCTGGCTTGGCTCGTCAAAGCGGTAGACTTTTCCGGAATAGCCGCCGGGGAACGTCACCGACGCCGGTTCGCTCATCGGTTTGACAGTCTTCCAAATTCCATTCTTCAGTACTCGGAACGGTATGCCCAGACGGTCGGCATATTCGATTGAGTTCGGCCCGGCTTTGTCAGCCAGCCGGTACAAGATTGCAGTATCCACCTCGTCTACCTGAGTCAACTCGGCAGCTGCCCTGGTGGCAACAATGGCGCTTACACCAGCCATCCATGATGATGACAACACAACGGGCGCTCTGACATCAAGAACCCCGGCAAGGAGGACAGCATCATGGATACGTTCTGTCCATCGCGTTATATCAACGTACGGAATACCTCGAGAGATGGCCGCTCGGATCAAGGAGTTGGCGGAATCATTTGCTACTGCGATCACGGCGCCAAGGTCTGCGTCGAGGTTCCCAAGGGGATCATCGTCCGTAATGTCGAGCGCGACACCGCGCGCGTCGCCAATTTTCGATGCAGCGTCATTTGCCTTGTCAGCCGATCTTCCGGCGATGATGATCGGAAGCTCGGGATGTCGAGCGCGTGTGATCTGTGCTATTTGGAGGCCGACAACACCATAGCCGCCGACGATCAAGATTGATTTTTTCATGTCAAAGAACTTTCACAATTTTTTGCCCCTCAAGGCGGAGTTGATAGGCGAGCAAAAGCATGACAACAACGCTTATCGGCCCCCATACGATCTGCAGCGGCGGAACAGGCATGGACAAGTTCATGGTAGTGATCATGTCCCAGCACCACATGCCGGCAAGAAAAACTGCGATTTTGCTCGCATGTGCTGACCGGCCAGTAAATGAAAGCACAAGCACGAGCGCCCAACCGGCGGCTTCGAATGCATTTACCCAGATGTGAAGCGGCAAGACGCTGTCAGGAAATCCCGCCGCGTCGAAATCACCGTTAGCTACGCCAATCGCCGACGAGGAAAATGTCGCGATCGGAAGTAAAGGGATCAATTTCCAAAACATAAACAAACCTCCTATTGATTGCGAACTGCGGCGGCGCGCCGAGCTGCCAGGTAAACTCCTGCGCCAACATGCAAGAGTGCAATAATCGTTCCCCAGTAGAGAAATCCACCAGGCAGCGGCATGTCCAGCGTCCAGGTCGTCTGCACATCGAAGAACAACATGCCGCCCAGAAAAACACAGAGCTCAGGTGCAAAGAGCGGATGTTCTCTGAAAGACAGCACAAGAACGGTAAACCAGCCGATGGCCTGGAAAGCGTTTCCAACCATTTCCTGCCGAATCATTTCAGGAGGAAGCGCAACGTGGTTAAAGCCACCGTTAGCGATAATTGAGGCTGTGTCAGCATAGCTGAGTATTGATATCCCGAAGAGCAGGCGCCAAAAAATCGCGAAAAATGTCTTCATCGTACTGCTCCGTTTTCCAGTTTTTCAAGAATGTGCCGCGCTGCGATGACAGAGAACGCCATAATAATCTCGGAGGGATCTACGCTCGGGCCGCTGGGGAACACGCTGGGATCCGCAACAAAAAGATTCGGAACTTCATGCGCTTCATGCGTGGATGCGACCACGGATGTCTTTGGGTCGTCGCCCATTCTAAGCGTACCCGCCGGATGCGGCGCGCCATGTAGAACAGCGCCGCCCTCGATATCGACTGTATCCAGAAGCGCAATGTCATTCGGCGAATTGATCCGGGTCCCAATCGCATCCGGGAGAAAACAATAGCTGGCGCCGGCGGCAAAAAGAAGTTCCGCCTCCTTCTTCATTGCATCGCGCATCTTCAAAAGATCGACACCTTGAAGCTTGTACTCGTAGACAGGCTCGCCACTCCCATCGAGGGTTATCTGGCCGCCAATTTCATCATCGATCCACGCAACCGCACCGCCGATGCGCGGCAAGTTATGCATCAGGTCCTGATATTCCTTACCGATCCCCGGAAGCACTGCAGCGAGAATTTCCGGCTGCAATTGATTGGGATGCAGAAGATAGCCACCCTCCAAATAGTTACCGGAGGCATCGTATTCGGCGAGCCTGAAATCCTTTGTGCCCGTCGCCGCTGGAACGTTTTTCCAGAGATAAATGTCTTCATCGAAAACAGCATAAAGTGCCGGATTCGGGTTGCATAAAAAATTGCGCCCGACCTGACCGTTCCGAGTGGGCAGGGCGGATCGGAGCCAGGTGACAGGTGAACCCAGGCCGCCGGCAGCCAGAATTACGATTTTTGCATCAATCCGGATTGAGCGGTCAGTCGGCCGTGTCGTTGCCCGATCTATTACTCTGCAATCGACGCCGTTGGCCGCGCCGTTGTCGTCCCGCGTAATCTGTTCGACGTGAACATCGGCGAATAATCGTCCGCCAGCCTTCAGAAATGCCGGCACATAAGTAATCGCCATGCTTTGTTTGGCGTCGAAGGCGCAGCCTTGATAACAATGGCCGCTGCCGATGCAGTTGCGCCGCGCCTGAGGCACTCCTTCTATGCCCCAACCAAGTTTTTCCGCACCCTGGTCAAAAAGCTGATTCATGCGATTGTAGTATTCAGGGCCGTGAACATGGATATTCAGGTCCTTTTCGATCGCGTCGAAAATCGGCTCCAGGACCGCGTGACCGTGACCGGACACACCCTGTTCTTGCCACACCTCTGCCCGGTCTCGCGGCAACCGCCAGCTGTCCCCCCAGTAGTGAACACTCGCGCCACCGACGCAGTTGCCATACATAAGCGCAATTTCTGCGTTCGGAGAGGTGTCCAGCCCGCGCCCACCGTCAATCCGTGCCAGCATATTATCCGCGCGCTGATCGAAGTCGCCACGATCAATCGTATAGTACCCGCCGCGTTCGACCATGATCACGTCGATACCCGCCTGGGCAAGTTCTTTGGCGGCCGTGGCTCCGCCGCAACCGGAGCCGATCACGACCACGTCCGCTGTCAATTTCAGGTCGGCGCGTACATC
>QIHS01000125.1 GCA_003229095.1 Woeseia sp.
TCGCTGAGAATCAACGCGGGCGTCATTGGCGGGCGTCAACCTCAATGACACGCTTACTCCTGAGTTCAAAAATGAAACCCGTAGTCTGCGTCGCTCTACCTCCTTAGCGCAAGATACGAGTTTACGAGTAGATCAGAGGTTCCCTAGGTCCGGGCTAGTTCCCTTTTCCGATACCAATAGACTGGCAATCCAGCCAGAACAATTAGCAACCCGGTGATCGCGCCGACGGGCTTGGTGACCAGCAAGTTACCGAGATAAACGACCGATACCAAGATGAACAGAATCGGCGTGCCCGGGTATCCCCATACCTTGTATGGCCGCGGAAGATCCGGCTCACGAATTCTCAGGACGATGACGGCAACGACGGCAAGCGTTATGAAGAAATGAGATACGAATGCGACAACGGTCAGAATCCGGGAATAGCTGCCACTCAATGCATAGATGGATGCGAGCACACCAATCAGGATGATCGCATTCGTCGGAGTTCGCGATCTCTCGCCAATATTGCCGATGCATTTAAAAAAGAGTCCATCGTTCGCGACCGCATAAATTATGCGCGGATAGTTGAGAAGCTGTGCATTCAGTACACCGACTGCAGAGCAAAAGATTGCGAACGCAGTGACCAACGCGCCAGTTGGACCCAGGACGATGGCCATAACATCGCTCGCGATTCGCGGCGACGACTGCACCTGTTCGAACGGCAAGACCACGAGATAGGTCACGTTGAGGATGAAGTAAAGACACATGACGAGCAGGAACCCAAGAATAATTGCGCGCGGTATGGTCTTTTGCGGGTCTCTCACTTCCTCTGCAACATGCGTGACAAAATATGCACCGCTGTAAGAGAAGAGACAGAGTATCAGTGCGGTGCCGATGTTCTGCAGCACATTTGACGAACTCCCCCCCGTCGCCGGTGCGACGAGCGTGGCAATAGGTTGCAGGTCAGCCAGGAATAGCGGAATCAGGACCAGGGCAAAGATAAGTGCCACTTTCAACGCAGTAAGAATGTTTTGTGCCATTCCACCCTGCCGAATGCCGGAAACGTTCAGGGCAGTTAGCGTTGCAATCAGCGTCACCGCGACAAGGTTGATGTGCTCTCCGGAAAAAATGTTCAATGCCTGCAATACGGGCATCAAGAATGTTGCGGCCAAAATCGCGACGACAGCCACGGCACCTGTCCCGTAGGTAAAACACATCATCCACGCGAAACTGAATGCGACCAGGTCCGACCGATAGGCGCGTTTCAGGAAAACATAAGTGCCACCAGTCTGGGGAATCGACGCTGACAACTCAGCGAAACACAATGCTGCGATTCCGGCCAGCAAACCGGCCACCAGCCAGGTAAGCAATACCAGAAACGGGCTGCCAACAATCTGCGCTACGTCGCTGGTCACCAGAAATATCGTAGTACCGATGATGCCGCCAACGACAAGGGTTGCCGCCTCAAGCTGTCCAAGGCCACGCGACAATGTCTTTGGTTTGCTCACTGAATCAGCAAAGCTCAATCAATGAACTTCCGCGCATTGCGGAACATTCGTAGCCACGGACCATCATCGCCCCACTCCTCCGGGTGCCATGAATTCTGCGTGGTTCGGACGACCCGCTCAGGATGCGGCATCATGATCGTGACCCGACCGTCTTCGCTCGCGAAACCACAAACTCCGTCTGCTGAGCCATTGGGGTTCGCGGGATAAGTGTCGGCAACGGCACCGTAGTTATCCACATAGCAAAGTGCAACTTTTGCATTTTTCAATGCGTCGTTGCCGGCGAAATCTACGCGACCCTCGCCGTGTGACGTAACAATTGGAATTCTCGAACCGACCATGCCCGACAAGAATATAGACGGAGACGGCATCACCTCAACCAGGTTGAGACGCGCCTCGAATTGCTCTGAACGGTTACGCAGAAACCTGGGCCAGTGGTTCGTGCCGGGAATCAACTCATGCAGAAGTGACATCATCTGGCAGCCGTTGCACACGCCAAGCGCAAAGGAATCGTCACGGGCGAAAAATGCTGCGAATTCATCCCGCAGTACGTTTTGAAAAAGAATGGATTTCGCCCAGCCCCCACCCGCGCCGAGCACATCGCCGAACGAAAAACCGCCGCAAGCAACGACTCCCTGATAATCCGCCAGCGTATCTCGTCGTTCGGTCAGGTCGCTCATATGCACATCGAATACATCGAAACCGGCGCGCGTAAATGCTGCGGCCATTTCGTATTGGCTGTTCACACCTTGCTCGCGTAGTACCGCGATACGCGGTCTTGCGCCACCAAGCAGTGGTGCTGCGATATCGTCTGCCGGGTCGAATGTCAGCAATGCGTTCAGGCCTGGGTCATCAGCATCGAGAATGGAATCGAACGCTTCCTGCGCGGTGTCCGGGTTGTCACGAAGTGCCTGCATTCGCCAGGACGTTTCCGACCACGCTTTTCGCAACCGAGTTTGATCGAGACGGAGGACTTCTTCTTCGCCGCTGACAATGACGAGGTGATCGTCGGCTTTGACTTTGCCGATTTCGGCCCAGTCAATATCAAAGTCTTCAAGCACATCCTGCACCTCGGCAAGCCTGTTTTGTGCAACCTGCACCACGCCGCCCAACTCTTCGTTGAATAGCTGCGTCAGCACATCCTCTGGTTCTCCTTGCAGCTGTAGCGTTACGCCCAGTCGTCCCGCGAACATCATTTCAACGACAGTCGCCAGCAGGCCGCCGTCAGAACGATCATGGTAGGCAAGAACCAGGCCTTTCTTGCTAAGACTTTGAATTAATTGAAAGTATCGAATCAATCGTTGCGGGTCGTCTAGGTCAGGAGTAATCCCACCGAGGCGACTAAATACCTGCGCGAGGCAGGACGCACCCAGTCGATTTACCCCAGCGCCAGGATCAATGAGCAACAGGCAACTGTCCTCGTCGATTGAGCGTAGTTGTGGAGTCAGGTGTCGGCGAACATCGGATACCGGCGCAAACGCGGTAACGACAAGTGATACCGGTGAGACAACCCGACGTTCACCCGCGTCGTCGAGCCAGCGAGCCTGCATCGACAGAGAATCCTTGCCAACGGGTATCGCAATGCCGAGTTCGCGGCATAGATCGAGACCAACCGCTTTAACTGTGTCGAATAGTTTTGCATCTTCGCCCGGGTGTCCTGCTGCCGCCATCCAGTTTGCCGAAAGGCGAATCTTGCCAATATCCTCAATTGCAGCTGCCGCTATGTTCGTGACCGCTTCAGCAACAGCCATGCGACCTGATGCCGGCGCGTTCAGTGCAGCAAGCGGCATTTTTTCACCCAACGCCATTGCCTCACCGGTTTTACTTTCGAAGCCGCTTGCCGTGATCGCAACATCGGCGACCGGCACCTGCCAGGGACCGACAAACTGATCGCGCACACACAAGCCACCGACCGTGCGGTCAGCGATGTGAATCAGGAACGTCTTGTCGGCTACGGCCGGGAAGTTAAGCACGCGAAAGATCGCCTCTTCGAGATCAATGCCCGACAGGTCAAGTGGGGTCGTTTGGGGCAGCACACGCGTAACGTCACGAGTCATTCGCGGCGCTTTTCCAAGCAACATCTCCATCGGCATATTGATTGCACAATCGCCCAGTTCGCCGTCTCGAACGACGAGTTGTTCGTCTTGGGTGAGCGTGCCAATAACTGCATGAGGGCATCGTTCCCGTGCACACAGCGCCGCAAACTCCGCGGTGCGCTCATTTGCAATGACCAGCACATAGCGCTCCTGCGCCTCATTGCACCATATGCCCATTGGCGACATGCCGCGTTCCGCGTTGGGAATATCACGCAACCGGATGTCGGCGCCGTGTTTGCTGTGATCGGCCACCTCGGGCACAGCGTTCGACAATCCACCAGCGCCGACGTCATGAATGAGCAAGATGGGGTTGTCCTCGCCCATCTCACAACAACGATCAATCACTTCCTGCGCTCGTCGTTCCATTTCCGGGTTGCCGCGTTGTACGGATGCGAAATCGAGATCCTCGGAACTCGATCCGCTGGAAAGGCTCGACGCTGCGCCGCCGCCAAGGCCGATCAACATCGCAGGCCCACCGAGCACCACGATACTGGTACCTGCGGGGACGTCTTTCTTGAGTGCATGTTCCGAACGCACGTTGCCAAGACCGCCCGCGATCATGATCGGTTTGTGGTAGCCACGAATTTCATTGTCTGGCAAACCCGGAACGGGCGACTCGTAGCTGCGAAAAAAACCGAGCAAATTGGG
This sequence comes from Woeseia sp., assembly GCA_003229095.1. Classification (GTDB taxonomy): domain Bacteria; phylum Pseudomonadota; class Gammaproteobacteria; order Steroidobacterales; family Woeseiaceae; genus SZUA-117. Next base: position 4,229 of record QIHS01000125.1, read on the forward strand.
TCTGCCAAATTCGTTGTTAAATGCTGCGCCACCTATCGGCCCTTCGAGCATGATTTCGAGCGGCGTGGCCATCCTGTCCGGATGTGGAAAATCGGTTTCCCACGGTTGCGGAAACCCTGGAATGCGCAGATGTGAAACCGCAAATCCAGTCAGGCCCGCTTTTGGCTTCGCGCCGAGGCCGGTCGCACCCTCATCGCGAATTTCGCCACCGGAACCGGTCGCCGCGCCCGGAAAAGGAGAGATCGCAGTCGGGTGATTGTGCGTTTCGACTTTCATCAGAATTTCGATTCGTTCGTCAACGTATTCGAATCGACGATCAGCGGCATTCGGTATTAACCGTTGCCCCTGCCAGCCCTGCATGACTGCCGAATTGTCCGAGTACGCAGAGATCACGCCGTCGGGACTGGCCTCGGTCGTGCTACGAATCATGCCGAAGAGATTTTCGGCTTGTGCGAGGCCATCAATTATCCAGTCAGCATTGAAAATTTTGTGTCGACAATGCTCTGAGTTTGCCTGGGCAAACATCATCAGTTCCGCATCAGTCGGATCGCGCTTGAGCAACTGATAATTGCTGGCGAGATAGTCGATTTCATCGGCAGACAGCGCGAGGCCAAGTTCAACATTCGCTTGCTGCAAAGCGCTCGGACCCTCTTTAAGCAAGGGGATGACGCTGATGGGCAGTGGCTCATGTTTCTCGAACAAGACAGCTGCATCGTCGCCGTTCGAAAACTGGCACTCGGTCATTCGATCGAACAACAACGCACCCAGCCTGCTCAAATCGTCAAACTGAAGGGTCTCGCTGCTGTGCAACGCGTAGCAAATGCCACGCTCAATTCGGCTGACATCATCGAGCCTGCATGCTTTGGCGATATCGGTTGGACCAGGGGGAGATAGTGCCGGGCCGTGGCGCTGTGTAGATTAACTGTCCGCCCGGCGCGAAATCTTCCACTGGCTCACCCGACAACAGCAGAGAATCCAGCCGCTCGGTATCGTTACGCGAAAGAACAGAGGTACTGCAAATAAAATAGCTGAAACGTGCTTGCAGATCACCGATGCGGGGGTCAAGTTGGCGAAGATCGGCGACAAGCTTTCTGAGCCGGAACGCGGATAAAGCGGCCTGGCCCGGCAACTCGATTATCGTGTCGGTCTCATGGGCCGGCAGGTCAGTCGCGGGTATGGACAAGCTAACCCTTTGGGAAAATTAGGAGTTTCGGGTGATCGGGATCATACCGAAGCGGTGAACAAGCGACCAGCAAAATTGCGCGGGTTGGTTGCTTCAGTCCTAATACGCCTCAACGAACGAAATCCTTGCAAGACGGCTAGGACTTGTTGCTCCCGCCAGGTGTGTACACAGGCAGCGGAAACTGCGCGACGTTACCGCCCTCGAACTTGGATATCTTGCTGGTGCCCTGTTTGTCGACCTCGTCGATACGCACGATCGAATGCATAGGCAAGTAGGTTCTTTTGACGCCGCTGAATTCGGATTTGATCTTTTCTTCGGATGGATCAAGGACGATCGCGCTGCGCTCGCCAAACACCAGTTGCTCGACTTCGACGAAGCCAACATTCCGGGCATAAATCTCATAGATTTGCCCCTGGTTCATGAAGATCACCTTGAAAACAGTTTTGCCAGCCATGTTGGTCCAATGCTAGAAACGGGTGTCGGCCCGCCAGGGGCGGCTAGTTTACCCAAAAATGCAGGCAGACGTCGCAGATTGGTGCGGCGGATCACTTGGGACGCATATGGTCGCAAATATTCACGAATTGAACAGACAGTTGTGCCTTTCAAATTGAATTATGTGAACCGCTACACAGCGCAATACACCATCAAAGCGGCAGAATCTGGCGATGCGACCGATCCCGTTTACATTCACCACCGGTCTGCTCAAACGAGTATAGGTATGCCACTGCAATTGGAAATCGTAAGTGAACACTCGGAGATCCTCGGCGAGGACCACATCCGTGTATTTCGTGAGGACGGCGGCACGATCGGGCGCTCGTTGCAAAACGACTGGATCCTTCCCGACCCGGATCGTTTTCTCTCCGGCAAGCATGCCACCATCGATTTTCAAAGCGGCGCCTTTTATCTTGCTGACGTAAGTACCAATGGCGTCTATATCAACGACGACTCGGAACCGTTGGGCAAAGGCAACCCACGGCGCCTGTTTCACGGCGATAAATTGCGAATGGGTGATTTTGAATTCCAGGTGACACTCGACGAGGGCCAGAGTCTTAATATGCCGCCGCCCGAACCCATGACGGTTGTGCCTGACCATATCGAGCAGCTGGTTGACGAAGATTCGCTCAAGAGTGGCATTCAAATGCTCGACGAAGAGGCGATCACAGGTGACGCGGAATTTCAAAACGCACTCTTTGGTTCAAAATCTATGGCTCAGAATCAGGCCACGAAAACGCCTGCGTTGGTCGAGCAGCCAAACCCATTCGCAAAAGCGCCGCCGAAAACTGAAAAGAAATCGGTTGACGCTGCCGCGCTTCTGGATTCATTCATGCGCGGTCTTGAGATCGAACGCACTGATATACATCCATCGACAGATCCGCACGACGTCATGGAAAATGCAGGTCGGGTTCTGAAAGAGTTTGTGGACGGTTCGACGGAACTGTTGGTAAGACGAAGCACACTCAAGAGCATGTTCCGTCTGAATCAGACCACGACCTTGCCACTGGGCAATAATCCCCTGAAACTCGCGGAGAATACTCGTGATTCGATGATGCAGTTGCTGGTCGGCAAAGAAGGCGAGTACCTTAGCCCGGTCGATGCAGTAAAAGAAGTTTATCGCGATCTGAAGTTTCACCACGACGCCGTTCTGGATGCGATGCTCAGCGCATACCAGGATTTCGCAGATCGATTTAATCCTGACGAGCTGCAACCCAACTTTGATCGAACACTGGACAGCAAGCCATTACTCAAAAAGCTCAATCAGATCAAATACTGGCAATTGTATTGTGACCTTTACCCCGTCTTGACGCAGTCAGGGTCGGGCAAGTTCCCGCACCAGTTCAGCGAAGAATTCGTTCGCTCCTACGAATCGAAAATTACCGAATACAAAAAACTGGAGCGAAAAGGGGTCCAGACCAAGGCCAGGAATGATGAAGCAGCACACTCTTCCTATGACGAGAAAGAGTTGCAGGACCAGACTGAAGATGCCACTTACGCGGATCAGGTCTGATAAATCCGGGGACAGTTCACTTAACTCGGATTTATTTTCTGAGGCGATTGTCGATCAAATCATCGACTACCGCAGGATCGGCCAGCGTTGATGTATCGCCGAGATTACTGAAGTCGTTCTCTGCAACCTTTCGAAGAATGCGCCGCATGATTTTTCCCGATCGGGTTTTTGGCAGGCCGGGCGCCCATTGAATGAAATCCGGTGTTGCAATCGGCCCGATTTCTTTGCGAACCCACTGGCGAAGCTCGGCCAGTAATTCGTCACTGGCATCAATGCCACCCATCAAAGTGACATAGGCATAAATGCCCTGCCCCTTGATGTCGTGTGGGCAACCGACAACGGCAGCTTCTGCGACATCTTTGTGGGCGACCAGTGCGCTTTCTACTTCAGCGGTTCCCATACGATGGCCGGACACATTCAATACGTCATCGACGCGACCGGTTATCCAGTAATAGCCATCCTCATCTCTTTTGACGCCATCTCCGGTGAAGAAACGCCCCTCGAACGTCGTGAAATAAGTATCGACAAATCGCTGGTGATCACCGTAGATCGTGCGCATCTGCCCGGGCCAACTATCGAGAATTACAAGATTCCCATCTGTCGCGCCCTCAAGAATCCTGCCCTCACCGTCAACGACAGCGGGCTGAATACCGAACAATGGTTTGGATGCGGAACCAGGCTTCAACGCAGTGGCGCCTGGTAGTGGGCTGATTAGCGCGCCGCCGGTCTCTGTTTGCCACCAGGTATCGACAATTGGGCAACGTTCGTCACCAACGACCCGGTAGTACCACTCCCAGGCTTCGGGGTTAATGGGTTCGCCAACGGACCCGAGGAGTCGAAGGCTTTTCCGCGATGTTCGCTTGACGGGCTCATCGCCCTCGCGCATCAGTGCACGAATTGCAGTTGGCGCCACCTGGTGCTTGTCACAAACCTCCCAGAAACGCGCAGCAGTTGGATAGTTTGGAACACCCTCGAACATCAATGTCGTTGCACCATTCGCAAGTGGGCCGTAAACAATGTAGCTGTGCCCGGTGACCCAGCCCACATCGGCGGTACACCAATAAATATCTCCCGGGTGATAGTCAAACACGACCTCATGCGTGAACGAAGCGTAGACCATGTAACCGCCGGTCGTGTGCAGGACGCCCTTCGGTTTGCCGGTGGAAC
>QIHS01000134.1 GCA_003229095.1 Woeseia sp.
GGTTGCTCTTCGACCGGCACCGACGCTTCTATCTGCACCGGCTCTAACGGTCCGAGTGGCCCAAGAAAATCCTGGATTGCGGTACAACTCGACACCGATACCGCGATTGCCAGAACCGATACAACTATTTGCGCTTGTTTCTTGATTTTCGATGCCCCTGCTGGCCGATACCCAGAGTAGGATTCTCGCAGAAAACCCGGTTCGACACTACGTTGTTACTTGCGACCGGCTCTGAGTGTTATTGGCCATTTGACCGTACGCCTCGCCGAACCCCACGCAGCGGCCAGTTCGGCGCAGAAGCCCATCGTCGGGTCGTCTCCGCGTTCGCTGATATAACGTTGGGTTGCAGACCAGGTGCGCATGTAGCCCAACATGTCGGCGGCGGTCCATGACGCATACATTTCGAATTCCTCGACAGCTAACTCAGGAACCGGCATTCGGATATCCCGATAGCCGCTCTCGACGATATCTCTTTCTGGCGGCCAATACGGCTCCACTTCAGCGAACACCTTCTCGATTATCTCAGAACACTTGCCATCGATTTTGCACCGCTCGTAGCACCAGAAAGACAGTACGCCGCCGGGCTTGAGCACACGAATTGCCTCAGTGAAAAAGCGGTCAATATCAAACCAGTGCAGCGCCTGTGCGACCGTAATCAGGTCGATAGAGCCGGCCCGCAATCCGGATGCCTCTGCTGGTGCGACCATAAACTGCAACCCGGGCTGATCCGCTGCAGACGTGATCTGTTCAGCACTCGCGTCTGTTGCGACTACACTATTGAAATGGGTCGCGAGAGATCGCGCCGCCTGGCCATTGCCAGTGGCGCAATCCCATGCCAGATCGCGCTGCGAACATCGAGACGCGAGAAATGAGAACAGGGCATCAGGATACCCCGGACGATACGCAGCGTAGTTGTCTGCGTGCCCGGAAAAATGATCTTTGAATTTGTTAATTGGAACTTTATTAGTTAGACAATATTAACTGGACAGCCGGTCAATCGGACAACTGGCCCGTCGGTTATTTTGCTTGTGGTTCACAATCAGGATCATTGCCGTCCGCCCTGGCCTGGTTGTACAGCGCGAGCGCCTCCGGCAAGCTGCGGATCATTGAATCCGTCCGCGATTGTTCGGACGGGTGAGTAGACAAGAATTCAGGAATATTCGCCGAGTTATCATTCATTTTCTTCCACAACTCAACACTTTCGCGTGGGTCAAATCCGGCCTTTGCCATGTAAAGCAGCCCGATGTCATCAGCTTCAGACTCCTGCATGCGCGTGAACGGTTTCAACAAACCCAAATCGCCGAAAGTTCCGGCAGCACCATAAATACCGCGAGCGCGGCTAGGGTCATAATTGCGACTGTAGTAGTTGCCGGAGTCGCCGACCAGCACCGCCGCGAGAACTTCGAGACCAATACCGGCAATTTCGCCGCGCGTCGTTCTTTCGTTCGCGTGATTTGCAGTGACATGCGCAACCTCATGACCCAGTACGGTTGCCAGTTGATGCTGATTTTGCGCAATGCTGAGAATTCCGGATTTGACGACAATCTTGCCGCCCGGCATGACATATGCATTGACCTCCGGATTGTTCACAATCGCCAGCTCCCAATACATCGCTGCCGCTTCATCCTCGAGAATGCCGACAATCGCATCTGCGACGCAGGCAACGTAGTCAATGGTCGCTCGATCCTGGACGAGCGCAGAGCCGGCTCTGATCTGCGCCATCATGCGCGCGCTTTCAGATGCCATCCTCGCATCCGACTTTATGGTCAGTTGTTTACGGCCTGTCGGCGTTGTGGAGCAGCCAGCAGCGAATACCGCCACTAATACAACTGCAATCAGGCGCTTAAATACTTTCGGCTGTAAGTTCATCGTTGCTGCTCCGTCACCTGCTTGGCAGTCCCGGAATTAGGACAGTTGCCGCACAGATGATACTGGACTCAAACGCCATCTGCGGTCAATTTAACGCGGCACTCTTCGCCGGTTAAGATTTCGATCCTGCTGCTGGACCATTGACCCGATCATTTGGTCTGTATCTCTTGGGTTAAGACCTGCTTCGACAACAGTGGTTCAAATTGGCTGGACTCTGCAGGTCAGGACTAGCGAGGCAGACGAGACTCGAACCGGCGCCGCCAGCCTGCGTTGTCCAACCGCTCGAATGCCGCATCTGCGCTGGCGAACAGGCGCTTTTGCAACGGCTGTTTGATTTTGTACGACAACCCATAAAGGTCGTGATCTTTGGCAAGTTCAGCCAACAGCTCATCGCTGGTTTTCAATGCGTCTGCCAAACCAAGTTCCAGCGCACGCGTACCGTACCAATGCTCTCCGGTTGCCAACAGTTCAATGTCGAGTTCCGGGCGGTAGCGAGTGACCGCTTCTTTGAATAACGAATGCACGTCTTCCAACTCTTCTTTGAGTTTGGCTCGATCCTCGTCGGTATTCTCGCCGAACATGGTGACGCTTCTTTTGTATTTGCCTGCCGTCACTTGTTCGAAGTCGACACCGCGGCTGTCCATCAGGCGATGAAAGTTTGGCATTTGTGCGATCACGCCGATAGAGCCAAGAATGGCAAATGGCGCCGCGAATATCTTGTTCGCTACACAAGCCATCAGATAACCACCACTTGCTGCCACCTTGTCGACAACAACGGTTAGCGGAATTTCCTTGTCCCGAATTCGCACAAGTTGTGACGCTGCAAGACCGTGCTCGTGGACGACGCCACCATGATTTTCCAGGCAAACGACAACCTGGTCTTCGGCTGTTGCGACCTCGAGTAGTGCGCTCACTTCCTCACGAAGCGACGGCACTGCGCTCGCCTTGAGGTCACCTTTGAAATTGATAATGAATGCACGCGGTCGTGACTCGCCTGACTTTGCGTCCGCCTTGTCGCGCGCTTTTTCGGCCTTGGCTTCCTTTTTCCAATCTGCCTTTTTCATGACTGCAAATTTCAATGTATTGGTAAGCGCCTGATACTTTTTGTTCAGATCTTCAATTTCAAGGCCGTCCTGCAAGTTTGCTCTTTTGCTCGTCGACGCAATCGTGCCAATGACCACAATAAGCGCGACAACAATGGTGACAGTTTTCAACAGGAACAAACCATATTCGGAAAAAAATGCAATCATGAGAACTCTTATTTAGTCAGAATGTATCGTGCTGGATCAGACAGCCATACCTACATTGTTTTTTTGCAATACCTGTTCTGCCCGGTAACTGGAACGGACGAGCGGCCCGGCAACGACTTCGAGGAAGCCTTTTTCCAGCCCCTCCGCGCGGTACAGATCAAATTCATCCGGTGTGACGTATCTCTCAACCACCAGGTGATTTGGCGTAGGTCGTAAATACTGCCCCAGGGTCAGGATATCAACGCCGACCGCACGCAGGTCTTGCATCGTTTGCATTATCTCCTGACCGTCTTCACCGAGACCGAGCATCAGGCTGGTCTTCGTCAAGATGTCCGGTCGGTGTTTTTTGGCGTGCGCCAATACAGCGATTGTCTGTGCATAGCTCGCCCGCGGATCCCGCACAGGGTGCGTCAGTCGTCTGACGGTTTCGACATTCTGCGCAAAAACATCGATGCCGGAATTGACGACTTTTTCAACATCGGACATGACGCCGTTGAAATCGGGGGTTAACGCCTCTACGGCGGTATCCGGGTTTAGTTTCTTGATCTCTTCGACGCAAGCCGCGTAATGCGCAGCACCGCCGTCAGGGATATCATCCCTGTCGACCGATGTAATGACGACATACTTCAATCCCATCAATTTCACGGCACGGGCAGTATTGAGAGGCTCCTCCGCGTCGAGCCAGCCATGCGGATTGCCGGTATCGACAGCGCAGAAACGACAAGCCCGGGTACAGACCGACCCCATGACCATGATCGTCGCAGTGCCGTTGTTCCAACACTCACCGATGTTCGGACACATGGATTCTTCACAAACAGTGCTTAGCCGGTGATCTCTGACGGTCTGCCGTACAGCCGCAAATTTGGGTCCCGAGGGCATTCTCGCCCGCAACCACTTGGGCTTGTTGCCTCGCTGCAGTTCCGGCGTATCACGACGCACTTTAACGCCATTCCTGATCGCCGTTATGCCCGTCACGGTCCGATACTTGCGGCCGCTCTCGACCACCGAAATACCGCGAAACGTGGATTTGTCTTTGTCAGTCATCAAGGCCGTACCAATTCAAGGGAGGCGCATTTTCGCACAAATCCTCATGCGTTAGCAGCAAGTCTCGCCGCCCCGCCCCAGAACCCCTGGATTTTCGCCCCATCCGAAGAATGAGGAAGAATGGGTGAGGAAGAATGGGGACATCCACTTTTCTTGGAAACGAAGAAGAATGGGGACATCCACTTTTTTTTGGAAAATGCAGGTATCCAGCCTCGATCGGCCAAAACATGGGGCATCCATCGTCGGTGGTTCGCCTGGGCAGGCTGAATAGTGGATGTCCCCATTCTCGCCCATTTCAGAAAAGTGGATGTCCTCATTTTAGGGGCAAAAAAATCCCCGGACTAGCCGGGGAAAATCAGGGGGAAAATCAAACAAATTCAAAAAGATCCAGATCTAGTGCAATCGTGACCAGCTCACCAGCTGTACAGCGCTCCGCTGCAGGTCAAAATTCTTTGCCAGTGCCGCTTCGATGTCCGTAATATCGGAGTCGTTATCCATCGGGCAGCTCAGTTCAACCACACCACTGAATTCGTTGCCGCCACGGTAATGCGTATCGGTCAGTTTGAATTGGGTGTAGTACTTGGCAGACATGAGACAAGACTACTCACCGGTCTTATTTCGATCTGTGAGCCAGACCACATTTTCGAGTCAGGCGCGGTTATGGCAGACGAAAACGAGCTGGCTGGCTAATTATTGTGAAAAATGTTCGGATGAGAGTCGCGAAAACGAAGATTAAGCGTAAAATAGCCACACTCGATATTACATATGATGGATAAAGAGAGCTGCTGCACAGAATCCGCTTGACGGGATATGTAATATTCTAATCAGCGCCCGAATGCGCCTAACCTATTGATTTAATTACTATGTGGAACTACAGAATGGCTTTGAAGACCAATTTTGTCGGAAAACTGCTGCTTGTTTTGCTGCTGTTTGGCGCAA